>JBAYNC010000060.1:0-6090 GCA_041679025.1 Patescibacteria group bacterium | reverse complement strand
CTTCGCGTCAAAGCTTCCGTCGAAACTCCAGGCACCATTCATCCCCGCGTTCGCGCAGCTGTCCGGCCGATGCCGTCCAGCTTTTAATGGAAAGCTCACACAGGGTTTCCTGGTATTTAAAAATGCCGACTATTTCGATAGTCGGCAGAATTTAAAGTTCTTTGATCTTTTTACTACGCCACTAATGCGGCGCGGTATTTGATTGTCTTGGGAAAAAGTTCAAGCGGAATTCCCTGGAAAGCGATACCAGTTCTTAGAGCCGCTTCATAATAGTTCTTTTCCTTAATATATAAAACAACAGTTTTATATGATTGGGACATCCCTATTATATTGTCGAGTCCGGCTTTCCATTTTTTCCCGGAAATTCCTCCACCGATCAGCACTACAGCAATCACTTCTACGCTACTAGTTGGTAACTTGTTGAGACAGACTCTGATTAGTTCAGGTGCATTTTTCCAGCCTCCAATTTCGTTGGTATGAACCGCCATAGCATGAAAAGTTTTACCCATGGAGCGATGAGAGCGGATTTCGCCCTTTTCAAATTTAATGTTTGCCAGCTCGGGCCAATGATCTTCGCAAACCTTGGCGGCAAAACCAGTGTCTGAATTGTTATATTCTCCTTCTGAGTTTGGGTAGTTAACCGCAAAGGCGATATGATCGGCCGGGGTCTCAAAGATGTCCCCTTGGACGCAAAGCATTGGGTCCTGAAAATTAATAGCTTTTTTAAATTTCTCGATATTCATCGTTATTCATTTTTTATAGGTTAAGGAACTGTTAGATACTCTTTAATATTTACAGTCTAAAAAATAAGTGGAGATAAGTCAATAATAAAAAAACCGGCTTAGAGCCGGTTCTTCTATTATGCTAATTTCTTTGGTGCTTTTCTAGGAGTTTTTACTCTTGGTTCTTTTTCCATAGTCCGCATGCAAGAAGTACATAGTTTTACTTTAATTCCGCCAACGTTTCTGATCTGTAGATTGATGTTCTGACGTTTCAGAGTTTGACGTTTAGAGTGGGAACGCATAGCGCCTTTAGTTGATCCGCGTCCGCACAAGTCACATTTTTTTGCCATAGAATTATAAAAGCACAGACTGGCTGCACTATCTTAAATTTATTTTTGTTGATCGGTAAAAACATATTAACATCCTTTGATAAAAATATCAAGATGTGCTAGAATGGAGTCAAGTTTAAATAAAAATTCATTATGATCTATCTTTTTCAAATCATTGTTTTGGTGTTTTCGGCCATTATTCATGAGTATATGCATGGTTTTGCGGCCGAGCGAGGAGGTGATAATACGGCCAAGGCCATGGGGCGCTTAACTTTAAATCCAATTCCACATATTGATCTTTTCGGTTCAATTATTTTACCACTTCTAATGATCGTCTCCGGAACGGGAATAGTTTTCGGTTGGGCTAAGCCAGTGCCATTCAATCCCTATAACTTACGTGACCAAAAATATGGCCCAGCCAAGGTCGCTTTAGCTGGTCCTTTAGGTAATTTTATCTTAGCCGTGATGTTCTCACTGGTTTTGCGCTTTATGCCCGGGCTTGATAGCACTCTAGCTTCATTTTTAGGCGTTATTGTTTATATCAATTTAATGCTCATGGTTTTTAATCTATTGCCAATTCCACCTCTAGATGGCTCTAAGATTTTGGCGGCCTTCTTGCCGGCGAAAATACAACTTAAATTTTTGGAATTAGAACGTTATGGGCTACTTTTAGTCTTGTTTTTCGTTTTATTTGCCTCTAATGTTATTACCCCGGTAATTGCTGGACTTTTTTGGCTTTTAACTGGATATAATTTATTTTAATTTTATGTATTCAACTGCTCATCTGGCTGCTGGTCTAATAATTGGTAAATTAACTGGTGATTACCCGACGGCTATTATCGGTGCGGTTGCCATTGATTTAGATCATCTAATTCCGCATGTCAAAAACAAGATCATCTTTAATCTTAAAAAAATGTTAGAGGTTGCTAAAAGCACTCATGAGAGTTCTCGGAGTTATTTGCATAGTTTTTTGGCTTTGATTGTTTTAACTGGAGTAATTGCTTGGTTTAATCTTAAGGTTGGCATGGTGTTCTGCTTGGGCTATTTAAGTCACTTTTTATTGGACGCAATTGACGATGATGATTTTTATCCTCTATTTCCTTATTTAAAATTTAACACCAGGGGATTTATCGGATATTATTCTAAGGCTGAGTTTATTTTTACGATCATTCTATTCGGAATTTATTTTGTAATCTAGTCTTGTGGAAAAAACTTCTTTTTTCCCTTGACTTTATCTTTAGTTTTTGATAAATTTGGTGGAGTAAGAAAAATATCCTGATTATTCGGGATTTTATTTAATTTTTCAATAAATTAGAGCGGATTTAATAATTCGCGATTTTTAATTCGCAATTAAAATATTATGCCAACAATGAATCAATTGGTTCGCAAGGGCCGCACTCTTAAAAGCAAAAGAACTAAAACTTTGGCTTTGCATACTCGTTTAGACTCCCTTCATCGTAAAAAGAAGGTTGATGCCAAAGGCGCTCCTTTTAAGCAGGGTGTTTGCTTGAAGGTTACTACTATGACTCCTAAAAAACCGAACTCCGCTTTACGTAAGATTGCTCGTGTTCGTTTATCAAATGGTATGGAAGTCACTGCTTATATCCCTGGTATGGGCCATAACTTACAAGAACACTCCATTGTTTTAGTAAAGGGTGGAAAAACTAAGGATTTACCTGGTGTTCGTTACAAGGTTATTCGTGGTGTCTTTGATGCTCAAGGAGTTGAAGCTCGTCGCCAGGGTCGTAGCCGTTATGGTGCTAAGAGACCTAAAAAATAATAATTAATAAAAATTTATAATATTCGAACTTCTATAATTACTTATAGCTGAGTAACTTAGATGAATAAAAATTATGCGTGGAAAACCAGCGCCTAAGAGAAAAATTGAAGGCGATCTAAAATATAATGATAAAAGTATTTCTAAATTCATCAATTATTTGATGATTGATGGTAAAAAGAGCATCTCTCAGAAGATTGTTTATGAAGCTTTTAATATTATCAAAGATAAGACCAAGCAAGATCCTCGTCACGTCTTTAACAAGGCCATTAAGAAAGTTTCTCCTTTGGTTGAGGTTCGTGGTAAACGGGTTGGTGGTGCTAACTATCAGGTCCCGGTTCAAGTTAGAGGTGAACGTCGTTTTTACTTAGGTTGCCACTGGATGATTAATTCTGCTCATGATCGTCGTGGTCATTCTATGGAAGAAAAGTTAGCGGCTGAGATTTTAGACGCTAGCAATGGTGAAGGTGCAGCTATCAAGAAGAGAGAGGCTGTTCACAAGATGGCTGAAGCTAATAAGGCTTTTGCTCATTTTTCACGTTAATTTTTTATAAAAATATAAATAACCATAAATATAAAATTTATGCCCAGGGATTATTCATTAGATAAGATTAGAAACATTGGTATTATGGCCCATATTGATGCCGGTAAGACTACCTTTACCGAGCGTGTTTTGTTTTATACTGGAAAAAAACATAAGATCGGTGAAGTGCATGAAGGTGCCGCTGAAATGGATTGGATGGAACAAGAAAAAGAAAGAGGTATTACCATTACCTCAGCCGCTACTACCTGTTTTTGGAAGGATAATAAAATTAATATTATTGATACTCCTGGTCACGTTGATTTCACCGTTGAAGTGGAACGATCACTACGTGTTTTAGATGGTGCTATTGGTGTTTTTGATGGTCAGGCCGGTGTTGACCCTCAATCTGAAGCTGTTTGGCGTCAAGCTGATAAATACAACGTTCCTCGTCTTTGTTTTATTAACAAGATGGATAAAATGGGCGCTGATTTTTATATGAGCTTAGACTCAATTCAAACTAGACTTAATTCTAAGGCTTTTGCTATCCAGTTGCCAATCGGAGCTGATAGCAGTTTCTCGGGTTTAATTGATTTGTTAGAACAAAAGGCTTATAGGTTTGAAGGAAATTTTGGTGAAAAGATTATTGAAATTCCAATTCCGGAAGACATGAAGGCTGATGTTGAAAAATATCGCTCTTTAGCTGTTGAGAGAATTGCTGAATTTAATGATTCTTTAACTGAAAAATATTTAAATGGTGAAGAAATTACTTTAGAAGAATTGCATGTTGCCTTAAGAAAAGGTGTTATTGCCAATGGTGCTTACCCAGTTTTATGTGGTACAGCACTGCAAAATATTGGTGTTCAAATGGCTCTTAATGCTGTTTGTGATTATTTGCCATCACCTCTTGATGTTCCGGAACTCCAGGGAACTGAGGTCCGAGATGAAAATAAACACGTTGAAATTAAGTCAACTGATGATGCTCCTTTTGTGGGATTAGCTTTTAAGATTGCTACTGATCCTTTTGTGGGTAAATTATGCTTCGTTCGTGTTTATCAAGGAGTATTGGCTTCTGGCTCTTATATCGTTAACTCCACTACTGGTAACAAGGAGAGAGTTGGACGTTTAGTTAGAATGCATGCTAATCATCGCGAAGAGGTTAAGGAGGTTTTTGCCGGTGATATTGCCGCTGTTATTGGTCTCAAAGATACTACTACTGGAAATACTCTTTGTGCTGAAGATTTTCCAGTCTTATTGGAATCTATTAAGTTTCCAGAGCCGGTTATCAAGATTGCGGTTGAACCTAAAACTAAAGTTGATCAAGAAAAGATGGGTGTTGCTTTGGCTCGTTTGGCTGAAGAAGATCCAACCTTTAGAGTTGAGACGGATGAAGAAACCAGCCAGACTTTGATTTCTGGTATGGGAGAATTACATTTAGAAATTATTGTCGATAGAATGAAGAGGGAATTTGGTGTGGAAGCTAATGTTGGTAAGCCCCAAGTTTCTTATCGTGAAACTATTAGAGAGAAAGCGGAAGCTCAGGGTAAATATGTCAAACAATCTGGTGGTCGTGGTCAATATGGTGATTGTTGGTTAAGAGTTGAGCCTTTCTTTGAAGAAGGCAAAAACTTTATGTTCGTGGATGAGGTTAAGGGCGGTGCTGTTCCTCGAGAATATATTCCAGCGATTGAAAAGGGTGTCAAAGAAGCTTTGACCTCCGGTACTTTGGCCGGCTATCCAATGGTTGATTTGAAGGTGACCGTTTTTGACGGTAGTTACCATGAAGTTGACTCTTCAGAATTAGCCTTTAAGATGGCTGCCATTTTTGGTTTTAAAGATGCTGTTCAAAAAGCTAAACCAGTATTGTTAGAACCAGTGATGAAAGTTGAAGTTACCACTCCTGAAGAGTATATGGGCAACATTATCGGTGATTTAAATGCTAAACGGGGTCAAATTGATGAAATGACTGATCGTCCTAATAGTATTAAGCTTATCCGGGCTAAAGTGCCTTTGGCTGAAATGTTTGGCTATTCCACTTCACTCCGTTCTATGAGCCAAGGCCGAGCTAATTATGCCATGGAATTCTTGCGTTATGCTGAGGTTCCAAGAAATATTTTAGAACAAATCAAAGAAAGGGCTGGCAAATAATAAAAATCTAACTCAGCTTAATATGTCAAATAAATTACAGCAAGTAATGAGATTGGCTAGAAAGACCGGTGATCGAATTGTTGTTTTTGATAATAGTGAGCCGGATGAGTCCTTTGTCGTTATGCCTTTGCAAGAATATGAAGATTTTTTGGGCCTATCGGATAAAAATGGGGAAAACTCTAACTTGACAGAGGAGAAAATAGCTGATAAAATAGAAAACAGTGATTCAAATAAAATTTGGCAGAATAATCATGGTTTTCCTAAAGAAAACATTTATTCTAGTGGCCAGATTTTAAAGAACCGTTATAAGGGAAATAATAATTGGAATATTCCTAAATCAGTGAAAGAAGCTGCTTTGGACGTTGAAGATGGAGAACAGGAATAATCCTAATATTTTATAGTTAATAATTTAATTAATAAAAATAAATTAATTAAACGACTGGTTGTCGTCAGACAAATAACTCCTCTTTGGAGGGGGTCGTGAAATAAAAACATGGCAGAAGTATTTCAACGAAACAAACCCCATGTCAACGTCGGTACTATTGGACACGTTGATCATGGTAAGACTACCTTAACCGCTGCGATTTTAGCTGT
>JBAYNC010000059.1:0-6134 GCA_041679025.1 Patescibacteria group bacterium | reverse complement strand
ATTATTCTTCTGGAATGTATGTGCGCTTAGCTTTTTCGGTGGCAGCTCACATGGAGCCGGATGTTTTGATTATTGATGAGGTGTTAGCCGTGGGTGATGCTGAATTTCAGAAGAAGTGTTTGGGAAAAATGGATGAAATTACCAAAAAGGAAGGGAGGACTATTCTATTTGTTAGTCATAATTTAGTGGCTGTTCAGCAGATTTGTAATAAATGTCTTTTACTTGAAGAGGGAAAAATAGTTGATTATGGTTCGGTTGAAAAAATGGTGACTAGATATATGAATTCCGATAATTCCGTCAGGCTCTATGATGATCAGATTAAAAAAAATGCTCAAATTACCAAAATCTCAGTTTTGAATAGTCAGAAAGTTGCCTCCACTCAAATTGGTATTGATGAATGCTTCTATATTGAAGTAGAGTATGATGTGAAACAAGAAATTAATCAAGCCATTTTGGCTTTGGTTCTCTATTCTGTTTCCGGAGAGCTATTGTTTATGACTACCGAAAATGATCGAACGGGCGAAACCAGGAAATATGAAGTTGGTAAGTATAAGGCCTTGGTAGCTATTCCGTCTTTTTTACTTAACGTTGGAAATTATTACTTTGATATTTCGATTCAGGATCCTTTTGTTGAATATTTTGACTTAAAGAAGAATGTAAATTTTGCTATTATCAATTCCAATAATCCTAAGAATAAGATTTTGAAAGGAAATAATTTGGGATTTATTTCGACGATTTTGGATTATAAATTAGAGAAGATAAAATGAGCTTGATTAAAAAAATAATAAATAAAATTAATCATTTTTTGTCCAATCGGGATACTGAGAAAGAGAATAATTTTAGACAGAGAGAATATTCTCGCTTGGCTACCGCCTCTCATAAGCTTGCTCAAATCAAGCTTCATTTTGGTTGTGGCCCACGAATTTTAAAGGATTGGGTTAATATTGATTTATTTTTTGAACCGTTTGCTGATTATCTCAAATTCTACGGTGATAAATATTATTCCGAGGCTGTTCGTGGTGATCAAAGTGATTTTTATGCCGTTGACATTACTAGAACTGGTTTACCGTTTGCCGATGATTCCGTTGACCTTATTTTTCATGAAGATTTTATTGAACATTTAAGCCAAAAGGACCAAATTATTTTTTTAGCTGAGACTTGTCGGGTTTTAAAGCCGGGAGCTGTTCATCGGATTAATACTCCCAATCTCTTGGAGTCTATGAAAGATAGTTCTGATTTTTCTAAGGGGCAGACCGGGGTTTATGTTGCGGAATGGGATCGACATGGCCACCGAAGCCTGTTAACCCCCAGTCATTTAAAGGAGTTGGCCTTTCTGGTTGGCTACAGTAACGTTATTTTTAATGGTCAAGATGAGAGTATTGCTCTCGGAGTGCCGTTGGAATATCGCCCTGGAAATGATCGGCCGGAGCAAGGTAATATTTTTGCTGATTTGATTAAATAATGTTTTTATTATGAATCAATATATTAATAGTATTGTTAGTATTATTAAGAATAATCGGAACTTTTTATTTAAAATTAATCGTAGATTTCACCTTTTTTTATTTAAAAAAAATGGCAATACTCATCCGCTCAGTATTCCTTATCTAAGCGGTGATAATCTTCGTTCTTTAGCTAAACACCAGTATGATAATATTGACTCCCGTTTTTTACCGGAATTAGTGATTGATAATGATCTTGTTTTTGTGGCTAGCCCGATGATTAAATATTTTTTGGAAAGTATTCATCCTCAAATACAGGCCAGATATATCCTAATTACTCATAATGGCGATGAAAATATTGATGAACATTATTTGAAATATATTGACGATCGAATAATCAAGTGGTTTGCCCAGAATGCCAATGTTTATCATCCTAAGTTATTCCCGCTCCCGATTGGGCTTGAGAATCTGAGTTATTATAATAATGGGATTATTAATTATTTTAGTCAGGAGCGGAAGAAAACCAGACCAAAAAAAGATAGAATATTATTTGGTTTTAATATTGCCACTAATCGAGAGGAACGATCCCCGGCTTTTACTTGTCTGTCTAAGAATGACCAAGCTGATCAAATAATCGGTTGGCCAACCCCCAGGAAGTATCTAAAATTATTAAGTGGCTATCGTTTTGTGGCCTCTCCTCCGGGAAATGGTCTTGATTGCATTAGAACCTGGGAGGCGTTATATGTCAGAACTATCCCGATTGTGAAAAGATCATATTTAACTGAATATTTTTTTAATTTGGGCTTGCCTTTATGGATTATTGACGATTGGCATGAACTGGACAATTTAAGTAGAGAACAAATAGCCAAGAAATATTGTGAATTATGGAGCGGCTTTGATGATCAGATATTATTTTTTGATTATTGGAAAGATAAGATTGTAAATTAATTTTAAATAGATGACAAAAAAAATTTATAAATTTGTTAAATTATTAATTCCCCCGATTTTTATTTTAGTTATTAAAAAAACCATCTCTGTCTTTCGTTTGGGTGATTTTTTTGCTAAGCATAACTTGCGGTGGTCCAAGATTATTGGTGGAGAATTGGTGGGACGTGAAATATTTCTTGACCCCGATGGACCGTGGCGCGGTATGATTTCTGGTAATTATGATAATTTCCTTTTTAATTATCTGAAGCAATTCGATTTAAAGGGAAAAACTATTTATGATATTGGCGCCCATATTGGTTTTAGCTCCTTGGTTTTTGCTAATATGGTTGGGGGCGAGGGAACGGTTATTGCTTTTGAGCCTGATGTTTATAATCGGGATAGATTTGAGATGATTTTGACTAAAAATGAAGATTTAAAAAAGATTATTCAAATTAATCATTCGGCCGTATCAGATCATGACGGTGAAGAAGATTTTGTCTTCACCGACAATGTGGATGGTGGTACCAGTAGCGGTAGTTTTTTGGGAAATGCTGATACTTTTTGGGAAAAAGATATTTATGAAAAGAATATCGGCTTTAAAAGAACTAAGGTTAAAACAGTTACTTTGGATAATCTGATGGCCGGAGGTAGTTTTCCGATTCCAGCGGTAATCAAGATGGATATTGAAGGAGCGGAGTATTTAGCGGTTGCTGGCGGACTGGAAAGTATCAAGAAAAACCAGATTAAGTTATTAATTGAAATTCACTCTATTTTCAATATGTTTAAAGTGGCTGAGTCTTTGGCTAGTATTGATTATAAGCTAGAGTTATTACAGGAGGAAAAAGACGGTCGTTGTTTTATGGCCGCTACTCCTTTTTAATTATGCCTAACCATAAATTATCTCTAATTATCCCTTGTTATAATTGTTCTTCAACCTTAGAAGAATCTTTTAATTCTTTTTATACCCAAAATCTGAAAACTGATTATGAAATCATTATGGTTGATGATGGATCATCTGATGAGACTCGAGAATTAATAATCTCTTTGTCAAAGCGGGACAAGAATATCAGATATTTTTTTCATGATGTTAATCGTGGCGGTGGAGCGGCTAGAAATACTGGAATTGAAAAGGCTGCCGGAGACTTGATTTATTGTTTTGACAGTGACAATATTTTTGCTCCTGATAGTTTGCAGAAGATGATTGATTTTTTAGACGAAAAGAAGTGCGACGGTGTTGCTTTTTATGAAAGAAGATTTTTTTTGAATAATCATCAGAAAAGATTTAAATCTCAATTTAATAATATTTTAGATCGGGCCGTTAGATTAGATGATTTATTTAATGATTCTGGGATAATGTTGGATAATTTTTTATTTACCAAGGAGTCTTATCTAAAATCCGGTGGTTATCCGGAAAATAATAATTTTGATACTCAATGTTTTGAGGCGCGGTATTTAGCGGCCGGCTTTAAAATTCATTTTTGTCCAGAAGTCAGTTTTTATCATCGTCAATTTTGGGGCGGAAAGTCTTATTTTGAAAGAGCTTATGAATCGGGTGAATTTTCTCGAAATTTTTATTTAATTTATGAAGATATCATTCATTTATTTTCACCACAAATCAGAAAAGAGATATTTAGTTTTGATATTTTTTCTAGCAATAGTCTAGGTTTAAATAGTCTCCTAGGTCGATTATCGGCTCTATATCGAGAGTCTCCTGATAGTTTTTTTATAGAAGATTATCAACAATATTTATATCCTAATTCCATGAATGATTATGGCGCTCTAGTTTCTGGCAGTGATAAGGTTGAAGACTTGTTTTGTTTGGCAATTTTAGCTCGAAAGAATAGCGATTTTAATTTAGCTAATGATTATTATCAACAAATTATTGCCTCGGGATTTTCTAATAATATTATCATTTTTAATATTATTAGAAATGCTATCGCCGGCAGTGGCGCTTATACCGCTGATTATGTTGATAGAAATTTTGATAAAATTATTAGACCTCTGATTCTTCGAGAAATGGTTGTTGGTGTTCGGCAGAATAGTCATTTTGCATTATTAAAGAAAATGATATTAAAGATCCCTGGAGTTTCTTTTGTTTGGGGGATTATTAAAAAAATATTAAGAAATGGATCAGTTTAAAACTCCAATTTTATTTATAATTTTTAATCGGCCTGAGACAACAGCTAGAGTCTTTTCGATGATCAGAGAAATAAAGCCAGAAAAATTATTTATTGTGGCTGACGGCCCTAGAGTTGATATTTTGTCAGACCAGGAGAAATGCACCCAGGCCAGGGAAGTAGTGGCTGAAATTGATTGGCCCTGTCAGGTTTTCAGAAGATTCTCTGACCAAAATTTAGGTTGTGACGCTAATATTGGTGGCGGAATTAATTGGTTTTTTGAGAATGTTTCCGAGGGTATAATTCTGGAAGATGATTGTTTGCCGAATATTTCTTTTTTTGATTTTTGCGCCACAATGTTGGATCGTTATCGCGATAATCCAAGAGTGATGCATATTAGTGGTGATAATTTTCTTTTTGGCTCTAAAACAATTGACGCTAGTTATTATTTCTCTCATTATGCTCATTGTTGGGGGTGGGCGACATGGAAGAGGGCCTGGAAATATTATGATTATTATTTAAAAGATTACCCTGAGTTTGTAGCTACCGGAGGGTTGGATAGGATTATTGTTGAGCTACAGCAAAGGAAATTCTGGCATAAGTTTTTCTATCATGCTTATTTGGGGCATAATAAGTCTTGGGACGGTAAATGGATCTATGCTGTTATGAGACGCGATGGCCTAAGTATCGTGCCCCAGGTTAATTTAGTTTCCAATATTGGTTTTGGTGTTGGTGCTACCCATACCGTTACTTTAGATAAGTCGGCTGGAGTTGAAACTAGGCCTTTGGGCGAAATTGTCCATCCGGCGATAGTTGAACCGGATTTAGTGGCTGATTATTTGAGTTTCAAAAATTATTTTTTTGTCCCTCTTTATAAGCGAGTTAAGAGTAGATTATTATCTTTATTTCGATCAATATGATTATTATTAAATTAAATGGTGGCCTGGGAAACCAAATGTTTCAGTATGCCTTGGGTCGTAAAATATCTTTGACGCGAAATATCACTTTAAAGATGGATCCTTTTTGGTATGCTGCTCAAAATTTCCCTCAAGGGGCCGAGCGCGCCTATGGTTTAGGGGTTTTTAATATTGTTGAAAATCTAGCTATTGCTACAGAGGTTGAATCTTTTCCGGTTAAAAAAAGTCTTTGGCGAAGAGGAATTAATAAAATAAAGAGAGAATTTTTTGGGCTGGATGACACTAGCCGTTTTAATCCTCG
This sequence comes from Patescibacteria group bacterium, assembly GCA_041679025.1. Taxonomy (GTDB): domain Bacteria; phylum Patescibacteriota; class Patescibacteriia; order Patescibacteriales; family UBA12465; genus CG1-02-41-21. The sequence goes on along the minus strand of JBAYNC010000059.1, from coordinate 433 downwards.
AATTTTGAAAGCTAAGGATGGCTCATATTTGGAGGGGTATTGGCAGAGCGAAAAGTACTTTATTGATATCCGTGATAATCTGTTGCAGGAGTTTACCCTTAAAAAAGATTTAGGGCTAGAAGCTCAGAAGATCATCAAAGAGATTGATAGTTTTAATTCAGTCTCTCTTCATATTAGACGTGGTGATTATCTTTCTGATCAAAAGGTGCGAGAGCTTTTTGGAGTTTGTTCGCTTGATTATTATAATCGGGCTGTTGATTTTATCAAGGATAAAGTTGAGCAACCAGTTTTTTTTGTATTTTCTGACGATATTAATTGGGCGAGAGAGAATTTAAAGTTGGACTTTCCCGTTGTTTTTGTTTCTCGTCCGGAAATAAAAGATTATGAGGAATTGATTTTGTTGAGCCATTGTCGACATAATATTATCGCTAAT
>JBAYNC010000058.1:0-6210 GCA_041679025.1 Patescibacteria group bacterium | reverse complement strand
TAAAAAATTAACTGTTTAAAAGTAATTCTAATAATATTACATTATTTGACTTTTGTCAATCCACAGGTTATCCACAAAGAACTAGAGCTTAAGAAGCTCTTCCTTTACGACCCGACGATCGTCCCAGGCAATCTTCTTGCCTCGAGCCAAGCAAATCGCTTGCTCACTGCCCTTTCCGGTTACCAAAACAATATCGCCAGCTGAAGCCAGGCTTAACGCCTTCCTAATAGCTTCACGGCGATCAACAATTTTAAATAAATTTTGTCCTTCAATCTTTTTAGCTTTAACAGCCCCAGAGAAAACCTCGGCGATAATATCTAAGGGATCTTCATCGTAAGGATCTTCATTAGTGACAATTACATAATCAGCTTGACGACCAGCGATATCACCCAAAACCGATCGACGAGACTTATCTCTCCCGCCTCCAGTTGAACCAAGAACATGAATAATTTTATTATGGGGGATAAGGCCAACTGAGTCATAGAGCTTAGAAACAGCCTTGGGTTCATAAGCATAATCAACAACAACGGTAAAATTTTGACCCTCATTAATCATTTCCAAGCGACCAGTAATACCTTTAACATTTTCCAGACCTTTTTTAATCTGCCCTAAATTTAAATCCTGGCTTAACCCAGTAACAACGGCCGTCATTGCATTAATAGCACTAAAATCACCTAAAAGATTCAATTTAATGTTAATAGTTTTTGACTCTTTATTATGAGAAGCAAAGAAATCAGACAATAGAAAAACATCGAAAGATGTTCCCTGGCCAGAAACAACGATATTGCTACATTTTATAAGTTCAATGCTCCGTTTAATCTCTTCGTTATAAGACAACTCATCAGATTTCTCACTATGAATACCGCAAGTATAACCAATTTTTTGTTCCGCCCAAAAATTTAAGAAATAATTAACTTCCTCATCATCGTAATTAGCAATAATAGTTTTCTTAACTCGATTATAATTTAACTTCTTAAGCTCAGTCTTAGGGTGATGAATAATTTTATAATCATCAACATATTTAGTTCGGCAATTCTTAAGATGAGCAAATAATTTACCTTTAGCCTGCTTATACTTTTCAAAACTACCATGAGATTCAATATGCTCCGAATAAAGCCCAGTAAAAATCAAAACATCGTAGTTAATAAAACGATGACGGAATTGTTTAATACCTTCAGAAGTGGTTTCAATAATGGCATACTGACATTTATTATTAACCATTTGGCGCAATATCTTCTGATTAAAAAAACGACCAACCATCGTCATTTTTTTGTTGTTTAGCCATTCTTTTTGACCATTATTAAACATGGCCGTTGAAGTATAACCAACTTTGTAACCAGCCGCCTCCAATGTTTTAGCAATCAAATAGACACTGGATGTTTTCCCAGTAGTTCCGGTTACTCCGACTACAATCAAATCTTCACTAGGATGACGATACAAGATAGCCCCTAACCAATTCAGAACGAAATGATAGGCAGGCTGAAGAAAAGAAAAAAATTTTTTAGGCAAATAGCGTTTAATAAAATGAAATATATTATCCATAACAATTATTATTATTTTGAGAAAAACATTCCTTCATCCTCATCATCAGAAAAGGCCCGAAGCGTTGTTTGACTTGTTTTGACTTCAGAAGGTTTTTCTTCTTCCGGAATTGGCTCCACCTCAGCCTCTTCTTTTGTTTCAACCTCTTCTTCACTCTTCTCTTCTGCCTCCTCAACTTCATCCTCGGATTCAAAGGCCAAAGTACCATCATCACCCTCGTCTTCACTCAAATAACTATCTGGTGCTTGAGTTGAATTACGATCATGAAGTGGCATTCCACTTGGACCTAAATTATTCATATTTTCAAACTGTTCTTTGCTAATCATCACTTCCCGAGGCTTAGAGCCATTGGACGGACCAATAATACCAGCCTCCTCCAGAGCATCCAAAATACTAGCGGCACGACCATAGCCAACACGCAAACGACGTTGTAAGAGAGAGGTTGAAGCTCTTCCCATATTAATAATTATTTCTTTAGCTTCCTGCATTAACTCATCCTCATCGCCGTGGTTGCCATCAAGTCCAACGCCAGCCAAGCCACCAACCTTCTGTCGATCAGTAATACCCTCCATATATTCTGCTTCTCCAGAATTAGCCTTGATATATTCAGTTATTCGAGAAATTTCACTATCACTTAAATAAGCTCCTTGCAAACGTTTCGGCTTTGACATTTCAGCAGCGCTAAATAACATATCTCCTTTGCCTAATAATTTTTCAGCTCCAGAACAATCTAAAATAGTTTTAGAATCAATCGCTGAAGCCACTGAAAAAGCAATTCGAGCTGGAATATTTGCCTTAATAAGGCCAGTAATAACATCAACACTCGGACGTTGAGTAGCTAAAATTAAATGAATGCCCACCGCACGAGACATTTGAGTTAGACGAATAATACTACCTTCAATATCTTTAGCAGCCGTCACCATCAAATCAGCCAACTCATCAATTACAAAAATAATATAGGGCATCTTCTCTTTACTAGTTTCATTATAACTTTGAATATTTTTCTTACCGCTCTGATTTAATAAATCATAACGACGATCCATTTCATTTAAACACCACTTCAGAGCATTAATAGTCTTACTGACTTCAGTAATAACTGGGGTTAGCAAATGAGGAATGCCGTTATAAGCTGGGAGCTCTACTCTCTTTGGGTCAACCATAATAAAGCGCAAAGCATCAGCGCTATTTTGATAAAGCAAGCTAACAATAATGGCATTTAAACAGACCGACTTACCGGAATTAGTAGCACCAGCTACCAACAAGTGAGGCATCTTAGTAACATCATAAAGCCAATTGGCACCAGCAACATCTTTACCAAGGGCCACCATCAAATTATTAGTTCTAGTTTTAAAAGACTTGTCCTCTAAAATTTCTCGGAGACCAACGATCGCCTTTGTCTTATTAGGAACCTCAATTCCCACCAAAGCCTTACCAGGAATAGGAGCTTCAATTCTAATTGGATGAGCCGCCAAAGCTAAGGACAAATCATTATTTAACGCCGTAATCTTAGACAACTTAATTCCCTCAGCCGGCTTAAAGGTATATTGGGTGACAGTTGGTCCAACACTAGTTTCGGCCATCTCTACCGGAATACCAAAATTTTCTAAAGTATGGCGGATAACAACAGCATTTTTTTCAATATCGCCACCTAAAGCCTGGCCAGTTTTAACACTCAATAATTCCAAGGGCATATCAATTTTAATGCTTCTTGTTCGCCAAACATTTTTTGGCTCCGACTCAGACCTAATAGCTTTTTGTTTAAATAGGATTCCTTTTTTTACCTTCTTTATTTCTCCCAAATCATAAATTACTTCTTTTTCATCTCGAACTGGGATAGTCTTTTCTTCAATAATTTCAGCTGCCACCAACTCTTCATCATTATCTTCACTAGCCGCTTGTCGACTAGAAAAAAGATGATTAATAACCGCATTGGCACTGGCAAAAAATTTAGCAAAAATACTCTCCGCGCCAATAATCCGAGAAAGGGGAGTGTTGAGAATTAAAACCAGGGAAACAAAGAAAAGGGCTAGAAGTATAATCACTCCACCCCAGAAACCAAGAATATTTTTAAAAAATAAAGCTAAATAAAAACCAACATAGCCACCACCGATCCCCTCAGAAATCATGGCGCGAGAATTGAAGTCGGCGAAGAAAAAGTGAAACAAACTTTGATAGGAAACAAAGAAACTGAAGAGACCAAGATAATTAAAAAAATTAATTTGATATTTTTTACCTTTATATAAAAACCAACCCCAAGCTAAAAGAAATAATGGCCAAGCCCATTTTCCCCAACCAAAAGCTAAGCTCAGATTAGAGGACAACCAGGAACCGAATCGACCAGATAAATTAAAAAGTCCTAAAAGGCTAATCAGACCCAAGGCCACAATTAAAATGATAATGATACTGTTTTTAGCTCGATTATCTAAACTAACCTGAGGAAAAGCAATTTTATCCAAAGGATTATTGTTTTTATTCTTATTTTTAGCCATAAAGATAACTTCTTAATTTGAATAATTCTATCTTATCATCTTTTGATACAATTTAAAATATTTAAGCGCGGCCTTGCCCCAAGAAAAGTCTTTTTCCATCGCTTTTTGCCGCTTTTTCTGAATAATTTCGGGATGAAAATAAAAATCACCCAACGCTCGAATAATAGTTTTTTGAAAATCAATTGTCAAATAATTTTTGAAACTATAACCCACCGAACTATTTACAGTGTCCTTTAGCCCGCCAACAGAATGTACAATTGGCAATGATCCATAACGCATCGCCATCATCTGAGTCAGGCCACAAGGCTCGAAACGAGAAGGCATTAGAAAGAAATCGGAGGCCGCATATAATTTTTGAGCTAAAACCAAATCTAACTTTAGAAACACTTTAATATTCTGAGGATATTTTTTAGCTATTCGAATCAGCTGTTTTTCATATTTATTTTCACCATCACCTAAAAAAACTAATTGAGCATCATATTTTTTGATTATTTCTCCCAACAGATCATCACTAAATAATTCAATTCCCTTCTGCCAACTTAAACGAGAAATAAAAGTTAATAATGGTTTTTTGTCATCAGAAACTAAGCCCAATTCAGATTGCAGAGATAATTTATTTTTTTTCTTGCCTGATAATTTCCGCACCGAATAATGATATTTGAGATTAATATCGGTTTTAGGATTTAAAAGATTAATATCAATACCATTTAAAATACCAAATAAGTTCCTTCGTCGTTTTTTTAAAACTTTTTCTAACCCCACACCATAATCAACTGTCAAAATCTCTCGGGCGTATGAAGGACTGACAGTACTCACATAATTAGCACCTAAAATTCCTTCCGCCATAGGATTTATATTACTTCTTCGATCATATCCCTGGTTAGCTAAATTATGAATAGTATAAAGAACTTTAACGCGAGAAAAAACTGCCGGATAATCCAGCTTAAACTCTGGTAAAAAATGAAGGGCTAAAGCGGCCTGCCAATCATGTAAATGAAGAATATCTGGAATAAAATCAAGGGCCGTAATCAAAACTAGAGAAGCTTTAGACCACAAGGCAAAATGATTAAATTCATTAGTCTTGGCATAAACCTCTGCCTCCTTAAACAAAGGATGCTTAATTAAATAAACTGGGACCTTAGTATTTGGCAGAACAGTTGAATAGACATCAAAAGAGACAGTTTTTTTATTTAAAGACATTTTTAATCCCTTCAGAAGCAATTTAGCCGGAGTCTTAATGGAGCCATAATAAGGCAAAGAAAGACGAACATCGATCCCTTCCTTTTGTAAGGCTTTAGGCAAAGACCCAGCAACATCACCCAGCCCTCCCACTTTAGCTAGAGGAGCGGCTTCAGCGCTGAGCCAAAAAATTTTAATTTTTTTATTATTCATTTATTCCAAAATTAAATGCCACAATTCAAAATAATTGTGGCATTTATCAGATAAGTCAAATTAATTAAAAAGTATTAGGATCAGTATCATATTCTAATTGATACCAATTATTCCCAGTAGTAGCTGGCAAAGCCAGTTTATAGAAAACAAAATAAGTTATTGACCAGGCAGCTAAAACTATAATCAATCCGATAATGGAGTTTTTCATTCGGGACTGAGCTTTTTCAATCGCATCTTCATTGCCGGCAGCCGTCATCCATTGATAACCACTCATAACTAGAAGTCCTAAAAAAATCACACCCAGAAAGAGCAAGGAAAAATTAATAAGTCTCACGGCAACGCCAATCAAGTTAGTTGATGATTGAGGAGTTTCGCCATACTCTGTCCCAATTTCTTCCATGCCAACCTGGTTATTCCAATCGCCACCAGATGGAGTTGGAGCCTGAGCCTTAACAAGAGCTACAGAAAAAATAAATAGAAACATAAAACTTAAAATCAAAGCGGAAAATAATTGTTTTTTGCTAATTTTCATATCTTAGTTATATTATGTTATAATCAAATTGACTGACTATATTATACAGGATAATAAAATGAAAAACAACCAATAACATGAACCTATCTAAAAAAGTTGCCCAAAATACCTTTATTCAAATCATTGGTAAAATAATCTCCACTATTTTAGGGCTTTTAGCCCTGGCTATTATGACCCGCTATTTGGGTATAGTGGGCTTTGGTGAATATACGACAGTTATTACCTTTATTTCTTTCTTTGCCATAATTGCCGATC
>JBAYNC010000057.1:0-6285 GCA_041679025.1 Patescibacteria group bacterium | reverse complement strand
TCAATTCTTTCAAAAGCTTGCCCCAATAGATCATCAATGGCGGTAAAGGAATTTTTTAGGTATTTGCGTGAAACAGCAAATATTTTTCTTTCGGCTCCATCTAGAATATCTTCAATTTCTTTTTCTTCCTGGAAGCTTAAATCCATAATTTCAGATGAGGCAGCCTGAAGACGGCGCAGGGTAGCTTTACGTTGGATTATCTGACCATAATGATTAATATTGGCAGAAGTGGCTGAAACATTAGAAAGTTGAGCGAGATAAGTGCTGCCACCAGCTTCTTTTAATTTATTTTTTTCTTGGAGGCGATTTTTGACAGAAACAATATCAATCGGTTCTCGAACTTCAAATAATTCTTTGATGGTTTCATAAATTAGTTGGTGACTTTCTTTGTAGAAATCTCTTTCCAGGACGCTGTCAGCAACCTTAATCATAGCGTCCTTGTCAATTAACAAGCAGCTTAAAAAATATTGCTCTGCTTCAATATTTTGTGGAGGGATTTTTTCGATTATTTCTTGAGGTCTTTTGTTTTCCATATCATTCATATTATCTGATATCTAAGTAATTTTCAAGCATTATTTTCCCCCCTCTTTACACCTCTTATACACACTATTGCCAAACTTTTATTGTTCTGGTATTATATTTTTAAGAAATAAATTTCTTATTTTTTTATTGATAAATTTATTTAATGCGCTGTTAGCTCAGCTGGTAGAGCAGCTCCCTTTTAAGGAGACGGTCGAAGGTTCGAATCCTTCACGGCGCACATAAGAAAAACAGGCGAAGGCCTGTTTTTTTGTTGTTTCGATAACCTTTATCTTCATTGACAAAATAGTCTCTCCGTCATATAATCTAGAGAATTTCAGTCCTTTTACAAACAACTTAAACTAATTTATATGTGTGGAATAGCCGCTTATTTTGGCAGTAAACCTGCCTTACCTTTTTTGTTGGTCGCCCTACCTCGATTAGAATATCGTGGTTATGACGGCGCTGGTTACGCCTTAATTGGCGAAGATCCCCGATTGCTTATTTGCAAGGTTGAGGGAAAAATAGAGAAGCTGATAGCTAAATCAGCTAATAATAATTTTTATTCATGCGTCGGTTTTGCGCATACGCGTTGGGCCACCCATGGTAATACAGCCGAGATTAACTCTCACCCCCATGTCTCCAATGGTAGTAATTTAATCGGTGTTCATAATGGCACGATTGAGAATTACTTAATCCTAAAGAAACAATTGGAAAAGTCTGGTTATGTTTTTTATAGCCAAACTGATACTGAGGTGTTAATTAATTTTATTGACTGGATCTGCAAGGACAAGAATTTGGATCTGGTTAGCGCTTTGCAAATTGCTTTGTTGGAAATTGTTGGTACCTGCGCCTTAGTTATTTATTCTCAAAGCGAAAAAAAATTAGTGGCGGTTAATAAAGGGGGTCACTTATGTGCCGGGATAAATGGTGCTGATGTTTTTATCGCTTCGGACAAAATTGCTTTTGCTGGGTATTCGGAAGATTCTTTTGAAATTGGAGATGGCCAATTCCTGATTATGGAAAAGGGAAAAGAGCCAGAATTTTTAAGTCCTGACTTAGAGAAAGTTAGACCTTTTCTAGAAAAGATTAATGTTGACATCCGCGAGTTGGAATTAGGGGACTTTCCTAATTTTACCTTGAAAGAGATTTATTCTCAGCCCGATGTTATTCGTGGTGCTCTAGCTGGCCGAGTTGATTACCAAAAAGGAGAATTTTGTTTCGGTGGACTTGATGGTTATTGGCCCCAGATTAAAAGTGCTGATAGTCTAACTATTGTCGCTTGCGGGACCTCCTATTACGCTGGTCTGTTAGGGAAGAGTTGGTTAGAGAAATTAGCTGGCTTATCGGTCAAAGTGGAAGACGCTTCAGAATTTCAACCAAGTGTTATTGGTCCGGGTGACCTGGTCTTGGGGATCTCTCAATCGGGAACTACAGCTGATACTCTGGCGGCTCTCAAAGCTGCTAAAGATAAAGGGGCTATTATTTTTGGCGTCTGCAATGTGGTAGAATCGCCTCTAGCTCGCTTAACCCACGCTGGAATTTATACTCGTGCTGGGGTGGAAAATGGTGTTGCTTCGACCAAGGCTTTTACAGCTCAGGCCATAGCTTTGCTACTTTTTGCCTTAAAGCTTTCCAAAGATAGAAAAAGAGTTTCGGAATCTGAATTAACTGAGATTATTAATCAGTTAGAAGGTTTGCCGGAGAAAATGGAGCAGGCTTTAGCTACTGATTGTATTATTGAATCTCTAGCTAAGAAATTTAAGGAATACAATAATTACTTTTATCTTGGTCGCGGGTATAATCTTCCGGTTGCCCTAGAGGGATCTTTGAAGCTCAAGGAGCTAGCCTATGTTTTTGTCGAGGGAATGTCTTCCGGAGGCCTTAAGCATGGACCGCTAGCCTTAGTTGACAAGGACTTGCCTGTAGTAGCCGTTGCCACTGCCAGTGAAGCTTATGGCAAAACTCTGAATAATTTAGCTGAGATTAAAGCTCGTGGTGGAATATTAATTGCCGTGGTTAATGAAGGTGATGATCAGGCGATGAAATTAGCTAATGAATTAATAGTTGTTCCCCAAATTCATGAGGTTTTATCTCCAATTATTAATGTCATACCTTTGCAATTGTTTGCTTATCACTCAGCTTTAATTCGAGGGCGCGATGTTGATCACCCCAGAAATTTAGCCAAGTCGGTGACCGTTGGTTAAAAAATATTGCTTAAAGCCACTTTATCAAAAAGTGGCTTTTTTTAATTGGTAAATTACCTCTGGACAAATGTTTCTTAATAATTTAAGATAATGAAGTGTCTTTTGCCGTCTTAGCTCAGCTGGTAGAGCAGCTGTCTTGTAAACAGCAGGTCGTCGGTTCGAATCCGACAGGCGGCTCATAGAGAATAAAAGAACCATTGTTTTTCAGTGGTTCTTTTATTTTGCTTAATAAAAAAAGCCTTATTTTTTAAGGCTTTTGTTTCTCTTGTTGATATCATTATTGGAGACCGACAGAAAACATAACATCATAATGCAGGTTCTTATCACCAAATTCGCCCATTGGATCTTTTGTGATCAGTTCACACTTATAGTTTCCATCCGTTTTTCCATTGATTAGAAAATAATTAATGGCATTTAAATGATCATTTAAACTTTTGGTTGGTTCACTGTGTTTATATTGTGACTCAGAGCGCGGGACATTGTCGGGAAAATTGTAAAAGCAAATTTCTGCGGAGCTATTGCCTTTTACATCTCTGATTGTCAGTGAAACAGTGTTCTCGTCTTTTGCCATAAAAATACAGGTTATTATTTCCCTGGAGAATTCTTGCCGCCGGGCGCTATTTAGGGCGGCGACCCGAACGCCAGGTATGTCTTTAAGAATAACCCTTAGGGCTTCTTCTAATTCTTTCTCGGGTATTAAGCAAAGTTTTCCAAAGGTGCGCAATAGTTTTTTAATTTCATCCATTTTTATTCTGGGTTGAGGTTAATATTAAGTTAATTATTAAAGATCTGATGTTGACTTGGTATTATACAACAATGACTTCTTAAGTCAAGAAACTATTAAGTTTTTAGAAATGACAAAACAAAAAGACTATTTTCTGTAATAATCTTTTTATTGCTAATGTATACTAAAAAATGGAGAATGTCTGTTGTTTAATGGTATTGTTTTTTATTGACTTACTGAAATAAAAAATTCCCGGTTTACTTTTTTAAACCAGGGATACAAATTAAAAACCTCCCTTTCTATTATTTTGCTGGCTCGTTAGTCTGACAAATTTGGGGCGTGGCTCTTGTTTTGCTATAATGTTAGAGAAGTATAATTAAATAATATTAATCAATATGGGGAATATAGAGAGTAAGAAGAGGTCGACAGTTTTAAATAGCAAGTTTTATAGACGTTGGATGTTCGTGCTAGGTATTATAGCGACTATTGCTTATCGCATTATCGTTGTCTTAAATGGTCATAGCCAGATTTATGTCCAAGTAGCTTGGTATATAGGTACTATCGGATTTGTTTGGTATTTTGCTCATAGATTCAACGTTGAAAACCGCCGTGACAGGTTAATTACTGACATGGGACTAGAAGAGAAGATAAAGAATAATAAAGGCTTAAGTGATGAAGAGAGGGAATCCTTGGTGTATATTTTAAAGGGCCTTCAGACCAGTTTGTCAAAATGGAACTATATCGCTATTTTCTTTTTTTCGGCTATTGCTCTAATTTATGGCTTCTTTCAGGACGTTTTGCATTTGATTAATTAAAATAGTTCTTAAGAGGGCCCTCGCGTACCGCGTGCTTACCTAAACTAGTCGTTAATCTCTGTGGCAACTCAGACCCGTCGGTCTTTCCTTCTCAGGTAGATTGCTTGCTTGTTTTTTGCTTTCTGTTTTAAATTGCATCTTATTTTGTATAATATAATAAAAGAATTGAATCGCTTATATTACAAAATAAAAAAGACTTCAATTATTGGAGCCTTTTTTATATGTAGCCTCTAGGAGAGTCGAACTCCTGTTACATGGTTGAGAACCATGTGTCCTAACCGTTAGACGAAGAGGCCAAAATCTATTTCAAAATATTACCGATAATGCTTTGATTGCCGCGCAGGAAAGAATCGACTTCCATAACTTTGCGACCTTCAAGTTGTAATTTTATAATAACTAAAGAATTTTGTCCACACTGGACAGCCAAAGCGCTTTCATAGATGAATAATTGGCCTATTTTGTATTTATTGATCTTTAGTGGTTTAGGTCGAACTGCCCATAGTTTAAACAAAACTTGATTAATTTTCAAGCCCTCATCGTTTAAATAGCCATAGGCCCCGGGCCAGGGGTTAAAGGCTCTGGTTAGTCTCTCAATTTCTTCGGCGCTATGATGCCAATTAATATGGCCATCTTCTTTCTTGAGCATTTTGACGTAGCTGGCATGTCTGGAGTTTTGTTTCTTCGGTTTTAGTTTTTTGGCAATATATTTTTTGAGAGTTTTAATCAGTAGTGGTGCTCCCAATTTAGCTAATTTGTCGTGGAGGGAAGAAGCGGTTTCATCCTTAGCTAGTCTTACTTTTTTGCGAGCCAGGATTGGACCAGTATCTAATCCTTCATCCATTTTCATAATAGTTACTCCACTATATTTTTCTCCGTTTAGAATTGGAGCTTGAAGGCAAGCAGCACCTCGATATTTAGGCAGAAGGGAGCCATGGATGTTAATACAGCCATAGGCGGGAATATCTAATATGGAAAGAGGAATGATTTGACCATAGGCGGCAACGACAATTAATTCTGGTTCTAGTTCTTTGATTAGGCTAACTTCATTTCTAATTTTTTCTGGTTGGTAGATTTTTAATTGATATCTTTGGGCAACCTTTTTAATAGCTGATGTCGCCGTTTCTAATCCTCGGCCCATTTTCTTGTCGGGTTGAGTAACAACGGCGATAACTTCAAAAAAGTCGCTATTTAGGAGCGCTTCGAGGGCTTGGGCGCCAAATTCCGGCGTACCCATGAAGATAGTTTTAATTTTTTTATTTTCCTTCATAGAGTTTGTCGATAAAGAGAACGCCGTCTAAATGATCTGTTTCATGCTGGATGATTCGAGCGAGAACATGTTCCGCGGAAATTCTTTGCTTTTTATTCTTGGCATCTAAATAGACGCATTGGATTCTCTTGTGGCGTTCAACATTGCCAAAAATGATATTGCCGTTTTTGTCTAAAACCGACAAACAACCCTCTTCGTCTATTTCTTTGGCCCAGGATTTTTTAGTGATTTGAGGATTGATCATGACAATTACTTTTTCATTATCTCGTAATACGAGCAATCTGATATTCTCGCTGATTTGAGGGGCGGCTAATCCGGCCCCGTCCTTAATGATCATTGTTTTTTCCATATCAGAAATCAAGCTCTGGATTTTAGGGCTGTTAATTTCGGCAGCAGTCAGCGGCCGAGATTTCTTTCGGAGGATTGGATTGGGATGATTAATTATTGGTAAAATTTTAGCCATATATTATTTTTTTTCTGCTTCCTTAGTTTTTTTTTGTAATTCTTCGAGGCTGGCAATGACTTTAAAAAAATATTGCCAACTGGATACTGCTTGCCAGGAACTAATGAAAAACGCTGTTTCTCGATTTTATTTAAGTGCCAGGGCTTATTATCGAATTATCAAAGTTGGCAGAACCATTGCTGATTTAGAGGGAAGCATTAATATTGGCCCCAACCATATTGCTGAAGCCATCCAATATAGATTTAAGACTGAATAATCATTCATCATTTTACATTTAACATTTTTCATTT
>JBAYNC010000056.1:0-6338 GCA_041679025.1 Patescibacteria group bacterium | reverse complement strand
TATGGTAAAATACTACCATAAAAAAGTTATAATATAAAGAAAAAAGACCATTATAAAATAATAGTCTTTTCTCATATTTACCATCTCCTTATTTAATCACAATATTAATTAACTTATCCGGCACAAAAATCTTTTTGACAATTTCCTTCCCCTCCAACCATTTTTGGACAACCTCATTTTCCATGGCTACTTTTACAACTTCCTCCTCTGAGACTCCGGCTGGCAAATTTAAATTAGCCCGCATCTTACCATTAATTGAAACCACGATAGTTACCATCTCATCTTTCATTAAACTAGGATCGAAAGCGGGATAAGAACTCCTAAAGATACTATCTTTTTGGCCAACATTAGACCATAATTCTTCAGATAAGTGAGGGGCCAGCGGAGCAATAATTTGCAAGAAGAGAGCATAATTATTTTTATTCATCTTTCCACCCTGATCGTAAATAGCGTTAACTAAAATCATCAGAGCCGAAACGGCGGTATTAAATTTAAAATCTAGAATATCATCGGCCACTTTTTTGATAGTCTTATGCAGAAGATTAACAACCACCTTAGAGTCAGGATCCTGAGAAACTGCTAGATTATAAACTCGTTCCAAGAATTTTCTGACCCCAATCAGACCATTAGTATTCCAAGCGCTAGAATCACTAAAAGGGCTCATAAACATTTCATATAGACGTAAAGCGTCAGCGCCATATTTTTCAACAACCTCATCGGGATTAATGACATTACCCCAGCGTTTTGACATCTTGCGTCCATCTTCTCCCATAATTAACCCAACTGATTTTAACTTTAAAAAAGGCTCCTCATAATTAACAGCGCCAATATCGAATAAAAACTTATGCCAAAAACGAGCATAAATTAAATGTCGAGTGGCATGTTCAGCCCCGCCAACATAGAAATCAATTGGTGACCAATATTTTTCCTTCTCTTTATCAACCAGCGCTTGATCATTATTAGGGTCAATATAACGTAAATAATACCAGGATGAACCGGCCCATTGTGGCATAGTATTAGTTTCTCGCTTCGCTGGTCCGCCACATTTAGGACAAGTGGTATTAACCCAATCAGAAATAGTAGCCAAAGGAGATTCTCCGGTACCGCTTGGCTCATAACTTTCTACATTCGGTAAAGTTAATGGCAATTGATCATAAGGCAAAGCAACGGCGCCACACTTCTCGCAATGAACAATTGGAATTGGTTCTCCCCAATAACGCTGACGAGAAAAAACCCAATCTTGTAATTTGTAATTTATTTTCCGATTACCAAAATTATTTTTTTCTAACCAGTCCATCATTTTACTCCGAGCACTAGCTGAATCTAGACCAGTAAACTCACCGGAGTCGATTAATGTTCCATCGTCGGTATAACAAGCCGGGGCCTCTTCGGGTGATATAGGATTAATTGATTTTTTGATAATAATATTATATTTTTGCGCAAATTCAAAATCTCTTTCATCATGAGCGGGAACGGCCATAACAGCTCCCGTACCATATGAATTTAGGACATAATCAGCCACAAAAATATCAACAGCCAGACCATTAAAAGGATTGGTCGCTTGAACGCCTTCCAATTTACAACCCGACTTATCTTTATTCAAATCGGTTCGCTCAAGAGTAGTTTTATTTTTAACTGCTTTAATGTATTTTTCCACCTCTGACCAATTTTTAATCTGCGGTTTTAATTGCTCTACCAAATCATTCTCCGGAGCTAGGACAACATAAGTGCAACCAAAAATAGTATCCACTCGAGTGGTAAAAACTTTGATATTTAAATCACTGCCAGAAACAGAAAAATTAATTTCTGTGCCTTCACTTTTACCAATCCAATTTCTTTGCATCTCCTTAATTGACTCCTCCCAATCAGATAATTTATCAATATCCGCTAGCAACCTCTCAGCGTAATCAGTAATTTTTATCACCCATTGGCGCATTGGTTTTTGCTCAATCAAAGTACCACAACGTTCGCATTTACCATCCTCTAAGTCCTCATTGGCCAACCCAGTTTTACACGATGAACACCAATTAATCGGTTCATATGATTCAAAAACTAAACCAGCTTCAAACATTTTAAGGAAGGCCCATTGAGTCCATTTATAATATTTAGGGTCAGTGGTATTAATCTCTCGCTCCCAATCATAGGTAAAGCCTAGAATCTCTAATTGCCGTTTGTAATTAGCCACGTTAAGATCGGTGGCAATTTTTGGGTGCATCTTATTTTGGATGGCATAATTTTCCGCTGGCAAACCAAAAGCATCAAACCCCATTGGATGCAGGACATTGAACCCTTGCATTATTTTGAGCCGAGCTAAAATATCAGTGGCGATATAACCCTTAGGATGACCAACGTGAAGACCCAATCCGGAAGGATAAGGGAACATATCTAAAACATAATATTTTGGTTTATTAGCATCTTCGCCAACGCGATAAAGATGATTATCTTGCCACATCTTCTGCCATTTTTTTTCCAAACTCAGATGATCGTACATATTTTTATTATTTTAATCTAAATTAATTTCCAGTCCGACCGGACAATGATCTGAACCTAAGATTTTATCTAAAATATAAGCTTTTTTCACATTTTTCTTTATTCTACTAGAAACCAAGAAATAGTCAATCCGCCAACCAATATTCTTAGCTCGAACGTTAAAACGGAAGCTCCACCAAGTATATTGAATCTTTTGTCCATTTAAATCACGGAAAGTATCCACCAACTTAGATGCCAAAAATTTACTCATCCAAAATCTCTCCTCCGGAGTATAGCCAGCGTTATGCTCATTATCTTTAGGGCGAGCAAGATCAATAGCCTCATGAGCAACATTAAAATCACCAGTAATAATCACCGGTTTTTTCTTATCTAATTTTTGATAGTATTTAAGAATAGCTTCATTAAATTTTTCTTTATATTTTAAACGACTAAGCTCATGATTAGAATTTGGGAAATAAATATTCAAAAGAAAAAACTTTTTTAGCTCCAAGACCTGAATTCTCCCTTCATGATCAAATTCATCAATTCCAATCCCAGTCTTAATTTTAAGATTTTTAACCAATGGATTCCTAATAATAATAGCCGTACCGCTATAACCTTCACGACGAGCACCATTACCAAATAAAGTGTAACCGGGAAATACAATATTTTCTTTTTCTAATTTAGACTCAGAAATTTTAATCTCTTGTAAACAAATAATATCTGGCTTAAACTCAGCCAAAAAATCATTAAGAGCGCCCTTTCTAATAATAGCCCTTAAACCATTCACATTCCAAGAAATTATTTTCATATCCTATTCCCGATTAATTATTTCAAAACTTTATAAAGTTTGCTAATAAATCTTCACTTCAGTTCCGACTTCGGTCCAATCATATAATTTTTTAGCCGGACCAACTCCTAAACGAATACAACCATGAGAGACTGGGGTGCCTAAATGACTAGCTCCCTCCTTGATTCCCTTGCCCCATTCCGGCAGTTCATGAATTCCAATACCAGCCGCCGAGAGCCCCATCCAATAGGGCATCCAAAGACCGTAAGTCTGAGACTTAGGACGAGGAGCTTTGTTTTTAACGGTAAACGATCCTCTGGGAGTAGGGGTGCTGGCCTTACCAGTTGAAACCGGATATTCACCCATATTACTACCCCCTAAAAAGTATTGGAGCTTCTGAGTCTTAATATTAACCTCGATATTCTTCTTTAATTTCTGCCCTTCTCCCACAAGAGGATTGTAGGCGTTACTGATCTCCAGGCCATCGGCATAACCATCGCCGTCAGAGTCAGGATTAGAGATATCAGTCTTAAATTTTATCTCCCAAGCATCGCTTAAACCATCAGAATCAGTATCTAAATCAGCCGTCTGACCCAAAGACGGAAAGAATAATATCAACGCCATGATTAGAAGCGGAATAAAGCGTTTCATAATAGTGTTTTTTATCCAAAAATGATATAATAAAATTATAATTTAATAAGCTTATTTTAGCAATGGCTCTGCAAGATAGAATTTTAGAATTAAGGCAAAAATTAGACCACCCCACACCCAAAAGATGGTATAAAAAATGGTGGGGAATTTTGCTATTACTCACTCTCTTTCTGCTAGCCAGTTTTATTTTAGCCAGTGCCCTCTATGTCGCCAAAACTGTTCAGGACATTAGAATGGAGAATAATTCAATTAACACTGCTCAGAAAGTCCAGATCGACAAAGCATTAATTGAAGGACAAAATAATTATTGGTTAGGCACCAGCACTCCTAAAATTACTATCGTTGAATTTTCTGACTTTGCTTGCCCTTATTGTAAAGATAATTTTTCGGTAGTCAGAGATTTGGGGTTAAAGTACAAAGATGATATTAAGATAATTTACCGGGATTATATAGGTCATAATGAGTCACTAGATCTAGCTTTGGCTGGGAGATGTGCCGGAGAACAGGAGATGTTTTGGCCGATGCATGACAAATTATTTACCAACCAGGAACAGATTACTTTGACCGAACTACCAGTTATCGCCCAACAATTAGGGTTAGACGTAAAAGCTTTTAATAGCTGCATAAGCACCAAAAAATATCTCAGCTATATTCGAGAAGATATTACAGCCGCCGAAAAAATTGGCATCACCAAGACCCCTAGCTGGATGATTAATGGCTACTTATTAGAAGGAGCAATTGATCGCGATAACTTTATAAAAATCATCGAAGAATTTTTAAAAAAATAATATGATCCAAATTCGCATTCATGGCCGAGGTGGACAAGGAGTAGTCACTGCCGCCGAGTTAATTGCCATTGCCGGTTTTAAAGAAGGACTTTATGCGCAAGCTCTTCCCTCTTTTGGCGTTGAAAGAAGTGGCGCTCCTATTCAAGCCTTTGCTCGACTAGACCAGAATGAAATTATTATTCGAGAACATATTTATCAACCCAACTTTATCATTATCCAAGACTCCAGCTTATTATCAGCAGTTGATGTTCTCTTCGGAGCAGATAAAAAAACTATTATTATAATTAATACCAGTAAAAGTCCGACCGAAACATTAACTAACATAAAAGCGCAAAAGATCCAAAGCTTTATTCCCAATGTTTCACAAATCAAGACTATTGATGCCACTAAAATTGCACTAGAAATTTTAGGAAAAAATCTGATGAATACTGTTATTCTAGGATCGTTTGCCAAACTTAGTGGCCATATTAGCCTGAAGTCATTAAATCTTGCTATTGCTGATAAATTTCTACAAAAAGGACCGGAGATGATTTCTAAAAACCAACAAGCCGCTGACAGAGCCTATCAAACACTAAACTAATATTTATGAAAAAAACTTTAATCGCCCAACCAAGCACTTCCCTCCAAAATAAAACTGGGTCCTGGCGAACTTTTCGGCCTGAGATTAATTTAGATATCTGCATTGGCTGTACAACCTGCACAAAAGTTTGTCCAGAAGGTACTGTCGCCATGATCAACCTCAAAGGTAAGCCTAAAGCTAAAATTAATTATGATTATTGTAAGGGCTGTGGCCTCTGTGCTTCAGAATGTCCAGTCAAAGCTATTATTATGAAGTCTGAAGAAAAATAAAAATATCATTTATGTCTAAGAATAAAAAAATCCAAATACTAGAAGGCTCCCATGCCATTGCTCTCACGATCAAAAATATCGCTCCGGCGGTTATTTCAGCCTACCCGATTACTCCCCAAACACATATCGTAGAGGACCTAGCTAAATTTAAAGCTGATGGAGAGGCAAACTATGAATATGTCAGAGCCGAAAGTGAATTTGCCGCTGCCTCAATTGTTTTAGGGGCTAGCGCCACCGGAGTCAGGACTTATAGCGCTACCAGCTCTCAAGGACTACTATTAATGACTGAGGTAATTTTCAATATTGCCGGATTACGATTGCCAATAGTTATGACTTGCGCCAACAGATCAGTTTCTGCTCCCATTAATATTTGGAATGATCATCAAGATGTAATGATAATCAGAGATAGTGGCTGGATTCTTCTCTTCGCCGAAAATCACCAAGAAGCTATTAGCCAACACATTATGGCCTACAAAATTGCTGAGACTACTAAATTACCGGTAATGGTTAACGTTGATGGTTATCTCATTACTCACTCCTATGAACCAGCCTGGATTCCAGAAGCAAAAGCTATTCAAAAATATCTCGGTCAATATCGGCCCACCCCCAAGACCTATTTGGACCCCAATGACCCAGTAACTATTGGATCCTTTGTGGCTCCTAATAATTACATGGAAATCAGGCAAGAGCTCCACGAAGACTTAGTTTCCAGCCAAAAAATTATCGATGCTGAATATTTTAATTACCAAAAAAATTTCGACACTACAACTAAAAATAACAAAACGGAAGAT
>JBAYNC010000055.1:0-6676 GCA_041679025.1 Patescibacteria group bacterium | reverse complement strand
CTACTTATATTAAACCATATTTTAGAAAATAAAAAAAGGGGTATATTGAATACCCCTTTTTTGAACCTTTAATCACGCCATATTTTTAGGGTGATTACTTGGTCCGTTAATGCTTGAACGTAGAACTTCACCGGCCAACTATCTTTCAGCCGTAAATCTTTGCCCCCATGAACTCCAGGCCCACCATCTTCGGTAAAGACCAAGAATTCATAGTTATCAGATTGCAGTTCCCACCATATCTTGGTTCGTTCTTCAATAACGAACCAATTCTTAGAACATTCACCGGCCTTCAGACTGAAGGTATAGGGTGAACCGCTGGGAGTGTAAACAACAGAAGAAGTTGGAGCCGAAGATTGACTACTTTTTTGACCAACTCCTAACGGGTTAAATGATTCTACGTTTTTAGGAGAATCATTCCAGCAAGTGTCCCCATTTACAGAATGAATAAAGTATCTTTTTCCATTACCATCAGTCTTAATATCAGTAAAAGAAATTACTTCGCTCTCGAGATAAATATCTCCAGTCTTTGAATTTACAAAGACTTTGGACTTACCATCTGAGTCATAATAACTTCGAACATAGTGTTGCGCAATATTTACGCCCAAGAACACTAGTAATGCTAAGGCCGTGGTATTGCCCTTAGTCTTCATAGAAGAATTTAAGGCCAGTAAGAGTCCGGCTGCTGCTCCGAAAATGACAATAATCTTAATCCAGAAATCAACATGTGGATTAACATCAAATGTCATTTCATAGAACCATGCCCAATAAACTATCTTTCTGATGATAAAGGCCACAAAATACGAAACAAGAAATTTTATTAGCTTGCCCAGAAAATTATTTTCATTTTCCTTAATCCAGACAACGGCATTGTTATAATGTTCACCAAATGATTTTTTTTTCTGATTAGGGTCAGGGGATGATCCCCTGTTAAATCCACCCCTACTTCGATTTAACTTTTTCATTTTATCTTTTCCTTTCTTTTAGGGTTTAACAACATCTGATCCAATTTTTGATAAAAGTCCCAATTCGACAAATCTCTTTGTCATAGAATCGGAAAGTGAATTTTCAAGAACCACCGTTTTATCCGACAGAGATTCCCACTTAGTAATAGCGACTATCATCTCACTGGCTTCTTGAGGACTGAGTCCAGCAGAATCCACTAAGGCTTTGATTTTATCAGCTAAAGCTTTGCCTGTTTTTCTAACGCTCTCAGAATCACCAATAGCCTTTGAAATAGTAGCGTCAGATTCTGCCGCAGCGTTTTTTCTAGTAATATCATTCTCGATTATTGTTGCCTCAAGCCTCTCGGCAGCGATTAGTTTTCCTTCTCTAGCAGTCTGAATCCGTTCCGGAATAATAATATCCTCGACGGTTAGCTTCTTGACTTCAACTCCCCAACCAAGAAATTCAGTATAAAAAGGTCTATTTTTATAATCCTTTTTATTGGCTACAACTAACTGACGAACTCCGCTGATAATAGCCAGGCGCTTTTTTGTTGATAAGGTACTGGCGACTTTACCAGGCCCCTTAACTCCCTCAACCTCTTCATGATGAATAATCACGGATGGTAAATCCATCAAATGCTTATCCATGTTAGCCTCATCGAGGTTATACAGCCCACAAGTCGAACGTAGAGCTCCTTCTATTCGTCGAATGGAGGCAGTCTCATAATCATCGATTGCATAAGTCGCGATTAACGAGTCATAGACTCGAAAATTAACAAAAGACTTCAGTTGAGCTGAAACATCGTGAAAATCTACCTCGGTTTTTGAGTCATCGCCTTCACTCTTTGTAAACAAAGGGTATCCGATTTCCATCATGGAAACCATGTTGCGACAAACCATCAAATTCCCAAATGGGAAAGAAATATGAAGGCCTGCTTTCCAGGTCGCCATATATTTACCATTTAGTTCAATGATCCATTCCTCATTCTCCGGGACCGATTCCCATCCTTTGATGATGGTAATACCCGCCAAGGTTATAAGGGCGGAAAAAAATAAAATTAACGCTGATTCGAGCTGTAATTTGAATATCTCTTGGGAAACCAAAGTACCCAATAAAGATACAACTACACCTGCCAGTATAAAATATCTCCACAACGGAGTAGGGTCAGCAGGATTTTTTTTCATTTCTATTATTTTGTCTATCTGGGTTTTCATTATTTATGGTTTTTTTGGGTGAATACTTGAATTTTTTTAAATTGTCAAAGAAACTTTGATACCTAAACTATAGCATATTTTATTAATTTTGTCAATAAAAAACAAAAAAGACCAGGTTTTATGCTGGTTTTTTATTACTATTGCCAATTAATTAATAATTAATGAAGCCTATTTTGCATCCTTAGATCGTACCAATAATCATCAATTTTGTTTAAGTTGGATAGTAAGAGGCTCTGAACTGTTGAAGATAGTTTTGCTAAAACTACTTCATTTTTAACTACCTCAAGGTTAATTTTTTTTCTTTCAATCATTAGTTTAGTTTCTTTTAGATCAGGACCAATATTGTCAGCAGTCAAAAATAAACAAGCCATAAATAATTTATCGCCATTAGATATCACTCCCTGCCCCTCTAAACTACTTAAAAGGATAATGAGGTCATGATCTTTATCGGCCGACTCCTTGTAAACATCATTTAAAGCCTCCCGGGTCATGTTCTCTTCGGCAGACAAATCTTCCCTGGGCTTATCCTTATAATTAGAAAATAATTCCAATAAGTCATAGACCTTATTATTGGGGCGAGGAATATCTTCAATTCTATAAACTGGAGTAAATTTTATTTCTTTCATATTTTTATAATTAAGCTGCTAATAATTCCGCGCTCTCCACCACCTCTTTTTGTATAATCTTTTGCATCTTCTCGTTAAAATTTAAAAGTATATCCTGGGCCCGATTAATTATTAAACGATCACTTGAGCCTTGTATATAATAACGATCTTTTCTGACTTGTCCACGATTATCAAAAACTGAAAGCTCTGGAGCTTTTTTATCAGTATCAGCAACACCATCTTTAATTGTTGTATTTAACATGTTTTGGATATTAACCTGGTCTCCTTTTAGATATAAGTTGTTAATCCGGGTCAACTTATTAGCCATATCTACAGAAATTTCATTGAAGAAATCAGAAACTTCATTAAACTTCAAATTACTCTGAAAATAATCCTCCAAACTCTTATTGGGCATGATTTTAGCAATCTCGGCTGAAAAAGCGCTTCGATTATCCCTACCCCGAGCAAAATCTATAACATCTCTCCATGCGCCATGCTCATCAATATACCCACTAGTTTCATTATTCAAAAAATTATCATTGTGATCACTGACAGAGCGCGACATTTCAACTTGAACTAAAATCCACTCATAAATAATATCCTTAATTCTTTCGTCGACGATATCTTTCTTAATTAAATTATTCTGCTTTAAAAATTCATAAAGACTAGTTGCCGTCTCTGGCATATCCGCTATTAATGGTTCTAAATCAGAAAAGTTAGAGATATTAGTATACTTCTCGAGGGCTTGAATGCCGATTGCTCCATGATAATTTGTTAATATATTTCTTTCAAATTGTTCCCATTTATCAATAGAGAAGGCTCTTAATTCCACCGACTGATTGACCTTATCAAAAACTTTAACATTTCCCTTGCTAATAGAGTCAGAGTTACGCTGCCGAATGCTACCCCGAGATCTACCAACAGCCCTCACCTCAGTGCCAGAGTAAACTCCACCTAAATTAGCGGCCATCACAACATTTTGCAAAAAATTTGTTTGGCTATTAACCTTAATATCATTCTCACCACCGATAGTTAGATGAATACCAGTCGCTGCTCCAACATAGCCTCCCAAATCCGAATCTTTAAAATTAAAATCAATAAAATCCAAGTCCTGCAGAAGTTTCATTTCTAAAAGCATAATATAAGGATTATCAGTTGGTTTAGTGGCAAATTCATGGTCCGCATCGTTGCCCTGGCCTAAATCTCCCAAGGCCGTTAATAGCAGAATATCATCTTTGTAGTTGGTATTATTATGTTCAAAATAGCCAGAACTGATTTTAGAAACAACTTCATATTCCATGCCAATTGAAACTCTCAATCCTGCCGGGATATTGGCTGCTTTAGCAGACAGGAGAAAATCATATTCTTTTAGTCTTTTGGCAATGTTCAAAAAAATAGCTTTAAACGATGAATCCTTATTACTTTCTACTGCTCGACTGTACTCGGCGGCAGCCACTAAGGTTAAAATATTTTTACCCTTGCAATTAGTCTGATATTTTTTCTCAAAATCTTTAAACTCTTTAAAAACTTCTTTCCCTGCCACCTTATCAACATTTTTATCAGTCTCAACTGCCAACAGACTATTGAAAACTATTGAAAAATTTAAAGTTTTATCTCGATTATTCTTTTCTAACTCCAGGTTATTCTCCATTTTTTTCAAGTCAGAAACAGTTAATAAATTAGCTTTGTTTAATAATTGTAAGATCTTATAAACATTTAATCCCAAAGCCGACCGACGATGGCTTCTATTGTCTTCATACAAACCACAGAGCGACTCTAAAAATAGTCCCTTAACATTCAAGGCAACCCGGGAAGCTATTTCTGGACAAAAATTCATAATAGCAATTAAGGGAGAAACATTATCCTTGCTAATAACCTTCAAAAGAGATTTTTCTAAAAGATCAGGATAATTATCAATAATATTTTGAAAATGAGCAGGATTACCATAATAATTGTGGTTAACATAAGACAGAACCAAGGCCTCTTCTTGCTCTTGAGATAAAACTATAAATGCATCTTTATCTTCATCCGGTGAAGCATCCCGACTTTTACTGAGAGCACTATAATTTAATAAAAAATCACCCGGAGAATAATTGATAGCACGATTAACTATTTTCGATATCTGATCAGGGTTTAAAGCAAAGGGGTTACTATCTAAGTCTCCAAATCGATCCACATTATAGCGCATATAGTTGGAGAAAATAACATCAGTGCTATTAGAATTACAAGAAATAATATTATCAATAATTTCTTTCTGATTATCTTTATCTAAAATAAAATATTTAACATCAATATTCTCCAACAACACTCGGATACTGGCCGCGCTATCTTGTGTGCTTAATTTTAACATCATAGCCATAATCTGATCCTGGCTCAAGTTAAAATCGTGACCATTTCTAATTAAGCTTGAGATTAAAGGAACATTTTTATAATCAGTCGGAAAGTTTTCAAAGACAAACTAACCAATTT
The DNA here is from genome assembly GCA_041679025.1 of Patescibacteria group bacterium. Taxonomy (GTDB): domain Bacteria; phylum Patescibacteriota; class Patescibacteriia; order Patescibacteriales; family UBA12465; genus CG1-02-41-21. Next base: position 1,443 of record JBAYNC010000055.1, on the reverse strand, counting down.
TATGTTTTTCGGCTAAAACTAAACTTATTTCGCCGAGAGAATTGGAATTAAGCAATTGGACTATATCTTCAAAATTAGAAGATTCTAATATTTTTTCTTTGGCCCAAGCCTCTTTATCGGGTGAAAGCAAATTATTATCGTTAAAATCAAAGCCCTTCAATAAAGACAGGAGTTCTTGATTTGAGCCACTCGCTATCATTTTTTCGGTTAAAGATGCCAACTCTTCCTGACTAACCGTCCCTCGATCTTCCGATGTCTTATTACGGTAATTAATGTCATGAATTGATTCCAAAAAATCAATTTTATTTGAAATTTCATCAGAATTAATTATGAAATCAACCAGTTTGTGAAAAGTTTCCAAACTAATCTCTGAACTAAAATTCTTTAAAATACTAACCGGCACTAAATTATTTTTTTCTCTAATGCAAAGATTAGCGACATCATCCATGTTGTTGAGCTCAGCCCATCTCCCAAAACCGGATGAACGATTTCCGATAAAAGAACTCAGTTTGGAAATATCAATCGTTCTAGCAGCGTTTTGATAGAGTTGAATTTTCTTTTCTTCAGGGACTTCAATTTGACCGGATTCTACAAGATTTAAAATTTTATTGAAGGCCTCACCGTTATTATTATTTTTTTCTAATCTTTTCCACAAGATCTCATTACTTTCCGGAGTCTTATAAATAGTGCTCACCCGCAAAAGACTATCAACTGAGGCGAAGTTAAAGACCTTAATAAAAATCTCTTGATATTTATCGGCTGAAATTTTTCCAACGATCAAATAGTCGCTTAAAATATTGAGAAAAATCTCTGGATTACTCACCTTGCCTAATAAATAATCAAAATATTTTTTATCTAACTTCAAATTATTGTCGTCGATAAACCATTTAACAAAACAATTGGGCTCAATAGACCGAACTTTAGCTATCGCCGATTCCATGTTTTCTGGAGTCAAAACAGATAAATCATATTCATTGTTAATATCGGGATTTTTAGAAAAGACTTCTAAAAATTTAGTCTCAATCAAAAGCCGGTCTTCCGAATCTAAATATTGACGATTTCTAGACAAAAAAACTAAAAGATCAAGAGGATAATTACACCCCGCAAAAGATTGATCAATTAATTTTTTCTTTTGCTCTGAGTTAATCGGAATTTTACTATAAATTATCTTACTTAGAGTATCACGATTAGAATGCCGGTCTAAGAATGATGTGAAACTACTCTCCACCATCTCCGGAGACAAATCGGGATATTTTTCCGGATGATCTAAAAGTTGTTTAAAGCTAAGGCCGCTATCATCTTGGGCAATGTTTTGCAACAGCCCCCCTTGCTCAAGAGGGGTAATATTAAAGATCGAGGCATTAGTCAAAATAGCCAGAGGATCTCTATTTTTAGACTCTTCAATAACCTTTTCCAAAACAGCATCCTTAGTTTCTATTGAAT
>JBAYNC010000054.1:0-6755 GCA_041679025.1 Patescibacteria group bacterium | reverse complement strand
GAGCAAATTTAGCCAAAATAAAAACCAGTTTGATTGAGAACTGGTAACTCACAATGTGTCTCTTTTTTTGACAAGATAGAAAGAAATTGATCCTACAATGTCTCGGTCAATAATCATTTGTAGTTCTCTCAATCTTATCATTTCCGTTAAAATGTCACGAAGTTCTTCTTCGTTAAAATTAACGGATTTTCGCATAAGTTCCTGCAGCAAGGTGTGCATACTAAACTCATATGGAAAAATTCTGCGTTCTTTTTCCATTAGCTTGATAGTATCAACAACATCTTTTTTTATCAAGATAATTCCTCCATATTCGTATTATATAATATTATTTACATTTGTCAACATCTGGTCAGGTCACGCACATTTCGGACAAATTAACTAAAGAATATGAAGCGGCGTGAAGCTGTATTTTCTTCAGTATATACTCTCTAGCTGCTACTTGTCCATATTGTTTGCGGATGTGTAAAGGCAATTTAGAAATGTCCTACCTGCTGTTTATTATCGCCATTCTTCTTTTAAACGAAGCATCCTTCCAAGGATGATTAACTGGCGGTTTCCAGTCCGATTTCTTCCTTGTTAAGGCAGGAACCATCGTTTCTATTTCCCTCTTCGGTTTCTCGGAAAGAGTGAAAAAGTTCAAATACTTTCCTCTCTGCCTTATCTTCACCTCTCCGCTAATTCTCGTTTCCACAACGACCTTGCTTTTCTTTAAAACGGTAATTGGCTGTTCTTGTTCTAATTGATAATAGCTGTTCAAATATCTAACTACGAAATCATTGCCGATTGTTCGTTCTTTCCTTATAGAGAACACTTCTTCTAGATTACTATTATTAATTCGATGAAGATCAGCTTTGCTCTTGGGAATGACTGCAAACTTCAAATTAAACCAAGGAACAAATTCATCTTTTAAGAAGCTGTTAGCTTCTTTAATCATTCCAATCTTCCTATGTCTCATCTCTTTGATCAATCTCGTCTGGAGAGTCTTCCAGAGCCTCTCAATTCGTCCCTTAGCCTGAGGACTATTGGCTTTGATTAAAACAATGTCTAATTCTCGTGCTACTTTTTCAAACTGCGTCAGCATATCTTTGTTATCCTCCGCATTCTTGTGATTTACCTTGTAGGTGGCAAACTTATCAAGGTAAATACTGATTGGCTTCCCGTATTCTTCAATGTATTCCTTCCAGAAAGAGAAGACGGGAATCAATCCTTCGCTCTTTTCAAATTTAAGCTGAGTAATCTTTCCTGTCGCATCATCAATTGAACCAAGAAGACATTGCTCTTCGTCTATTTCGTAGAGCCAATAATCGTAGCTGCCATCGAACTGCTCCATTTCTCCAAAGCTGTCTTTTCTTTCTCTCTGGCATCTATATTCCGAAACTTTTCTTTTCTTTCCAATCCACAATTTTTCATCAATCATTAATTGTCTTACCGTCTCCTTATTAATCCCTATTTTATCCTCATCTCTTAAATGTTCAAAAGCCATGATCGGAGTGAAGTATGAATACTTTTCATTAATGACGGTTTTAACCTTATTAATGAAAACATCATCAAACTTCCTGTTTCCAGCCTTGCCCCTGCTACTATGAATTATTCCTTCAGGACCAAGATTGATGACTCTCCGTTTCATTCTTCTTATCTGCCTCACTGACAGATTTAATTGTTTTGAGGCATTGGTTCCATTAATTCTTTTTTCAATTAAATTGTTGATAATGAGCAATCTTTCAGCTTCTTGTTTTGTCATAGTCATTGTCTCTTTGTCCATGTATTTTCCAGTTATTTTTATCTAACTGGTTAATACCACAAAGAGCGTTACTAGGACATTTCTATATTGCTCATACTAGGACATTATCATATTGCCTCAACACGTGAGTATGGTGCGATTGTTTTGATCGTGATTTGGGTTGAGAAATATTTATGAGGAAGGATGCGGCTATGTTGATTATTTTGAATATAAAATATTAATGAAATTAGCTTGACAAAATAACTATCATTTGCTATCATTTGATATCATATGGATAAAGAAAACTTAAACAATCAAAAAGAAGCAAATAGCTGGTTCTCAATCGAAGAAGCTATTAAATATCTTGGCATGGGGAAGACAGTTCTTTATAGTCTTGCACGCGAGGGCGGAATCCCAGCAAGTAAAGTTGGTAAAAAGTGGATATTTGAAAAAAATCAATTAGACGCTTGGTTGCGTGCCAATCAGCCAATAAATTCATTTTTTATGAGTCTTGATTATAAGATTGCAGACAATGAAGATTTACGTGAACCACAACGAGAAGCATATTTGCATACATATGACTTTTTTCAGTCTGGTAAAAATAAAGCTATACTTCAAATTCCTGTTGGATGTGGAAAGTCTGGTCTTGCTTCTATTCTTCCTTTAGGTATTGCAAAAGGAAGGGTTCTTATTATAGCTCCCAATTTAATTATAAGAAAAAATCTTTATGACGCGATGGATATCACTAACCGTCAAAAATGTTTTTGGCGTAAAGCAAAAGTTTTAACGAATGCACAAATGATGTCTGGGCCGTTAGCTTGCACACTAGAAACAGGAAATATTTCTGTTACAGAAAAGGCGCATATTGTTATTACCAACATACAACAACTTTCAACTAATATAGATAAATGGTTAACTCAATTTCCTGACCGTTTTTTTGATATGATCATTATTGATGAGGCTCATCATAGTGCCGCCGATAGCTGGAAAAAAGTATTAGAACGTTTTCCTGAAGCAAAAATTGTACACATGACTGCGACACCATTTAGAAGTGATCGCCAAGAAATAGATGGAGAACTTGTTTATCGTTACCCGTTTAGGAGTGCCACACTAAAAGGATATATCAAACGTTTAAAAGCAAGCTATATCGCACCAAAGGAAATTGAACTTTCTTTTGCAGATGGAACGGGAAAAAAGTATACACTTGACGAGGTAATCAAAATGAAGGAAGAGGATTGGTTTAGTAAAAATATTGCCTTAGCAAAACCATGCAATCAACATATCGTTGAAAGCAGTTTAGAGAAGCTTGAAGATTTGCGTCAGACAGGTACACGTCACCAGATAATCGCTGTCGCTTGCACGATAAATCATGCAAAAGATATTCGTGCCATTTATAGAGAACGTGGTTATAATGCGGACATTATTCATAATAAACAAACACCAGAAGAGCAAGAGGAGGTATTGAGGAATCTCTATAATGGAACTCTTGATTGTATAATACAAGTACAAATGTTAGGCGAAGGATTCGATCATCCGAAACTTAGTGTAGCGGCTATATTCCGTCCGTTTCGTACCCTTGCTCCTTATATTCAGTTTGTGGGTCGTATTATGCGTGTAGTTGTCCAGAATGATCCTACTCATCCAGATAATTTTGGTCATATTGTTACTCATCTTGGAATGAATCTTGATCAAAGGGTAAAAGAGTTTAAACAGTTTGAAAATGATGACCAAGCATTTTGGGAAAAAGTTGTTGGAGGTTTTGAACCAGAGGTACCCTCGAATGTACGTGATGGTTTTGCTCGACTTACAGCTTCAGAGAGTGATATCATTATTAATGATGAAATAGTAGATTCATTGTGGGAAGAAGATCTATCAGATATGGAGGATAAATATATTATTGATGACCTAAAAGAAAGGTTGAAACTTTATGGATTAGAGTCTGATAAGGCTGAAGAAATTATAAAAAGTACAAAGCGTGAAAGAATGAGGTATAATCCTCCGACAGAAGCATTTCCTATTCAACCACAAAAAGAATGGGAGGAATTAAAACATCGTGTTAACGATCAAGGTACTCGTCTTGCAAAAATTCTTTTAAATCAGTTTAAATTGGAAATGGCAGGGACAGAACTTTCATATAAATATACAAATCTTAAGGCTGGAGCAAGAAATAATTTAGTTTCTGCGATAATGTTAATTAACCATGAGATCAATACGCGTTTAGGTAAAGAAAGGTCGAAGTGCAGTAGCGACGAATTTAAATCAATTCTTGAGAAGAAAACATTAGATGATATTCTCCAAACCATAGTTCGCCGTGTATATAAAGCAAAAAGCGAATATGAAAAATCTAATCCAAAAACCAAGAGGTAAAACGCCTTCTTTAATAGGTTCTTCGAACGGAAGACCAAAGAGAGTTATTGTTAAGAGGAAGAGTAAATGTTGTAGATGTCATAAAGATATCTGTCCCGGACAAGACTGTTTCGGAATACCGAAAACAGGAGCAGGTTTTAGTTCTTTGAAAAGATTTTGCAAAGAATGTTTTGAAAACATAATAACGCAAACTCGCAAAGACTTAGAAGATATTAAAAATATTTAAATGGCATTTTTAATAAAAGCGAACTTTATAGATGTTTTCAAAATTGGAGATAATATAAATTACAATTTGAGAATATTAAAATCTCTTTATGGAGTTTATACGACAAATGGATTAGAAAAAAATTTGTTAATAAAGCCCATTGTAATTATAAACACTTCTATAGCAGAGGCAATTCTTTATGATTTTATAGAAAACAGAATAAGGAAAGAAAACAGAACTGAACCATTGTTTACTGAATTTCTTGCAATACTTAGTCAAAAAAAGTTAGATAAATTTGAACATTATATTGCTCAGGCAAGAAAGTATGATTTTTTGACCAAAAAGATACAAATTTTTATGAAGCGATGGATAGCTTAAGGAAGAAAAGAAATAGAATTCATGTACAGAATAGTAAAAACGATGAATCAAGGGATGAATATGAATTATTTGATGAGAGGTCAAAGATTTTATCATAAAAAGTTTTAGAGAAAATTTTAAATACCATGACTAGTAAATATCCTAGAAGAGAGGAGTATTACGGCTATGTGGGTGATTTCGAATTACCATGGGATAAACATTTTAGAAATTAATAAACCTAGATTTAAATGAAAATTATTATAAGAAATAATTTTAATAAAAGTTAAAAAATGGCCAATCAAGACAAGTTTTTATTTTATTGGAAAAATTTTCTATCTTTAGAAAAAGATTTATTTTCTATTTTAGAATATATTCAAATTGATAAAAAAAATTTTAAAACTTTTTCTATTAAAAATTCTAGATTAATACTTTCTGTTGGTGGAGAAATTGACGGTATTTTTAAAAAGTTATGTAACCAAATAGACAGCACTAAAAAGTATGAGAATATAGATAATTATCGAAAGACAATTTTAAAATATTTTGGTAAAGAATTTGGCATGAAAAAAGCTTATATTGTAAATTGTGATATAGATTTTCAACCATGGAAAGATTGGAATAAGAAGACAATAAAAAATCCTGATTGGTGGATTGACTATAATAAAGTTAAGCATAATAGAGAAGATAATTTTGAAAAAGCAAACTTGAAAAATATTTTGCATTGCATGGCCGGACTTTATATTGTATTGTACTTCTATAATAAGGAGGTTGGATCTCTTAAACAGGGTATGTTTTATGAGGAAGTTTGGGGTAGCGGAAAGGAGAAAGGAAGTGATATTAAAGATTTAAATGAGGATACGGTTCTTTTTAAGTTGACTTATTGATTTTAGTCACAATTAAAAATGTTTCAATTTAGATCCATTTGCCGAGTAAATATAAAAAGTATCGAAAAAACAATTACTGGTCAAAATATAATAAGATGTTAACTAAATCAGATTTTCTAAAATTTATACAATGTCCTAAATATCTCTGGCTACAAAAGCATAGGAAAGATTTGATTCCAGAAGATATAAATGAAAATCTTCAGAATCTATTTGATGAAGGTTATGAAGTCGAGTCCTGTGCATATAAGTTGTTTTCAAATGGAGTTGATGCTCAGGCAGATGGATTTGATAAATCTATTATCAAGACTAAGGAATTGATATTAGTAAAAACACCGATAATTTTTCAGCCAACTATATCAGATAAAGAATTATTTTGTCGTGCCGATATCGTTAAGCTTAATGAAGACGGGAAAAGCTGGGATATTTATGAAGTTAAAAGTTCTACTGAAGTTAAAGATATAAATATCCATGATTTATCTTTCCAAAAAATATGTTTTGAGACTGCTGGATACGAAATTGGGAAAATTCATGTAATATGCATAGATAATCAATATGTCCGCCATGGAGAAATTGAACCAAAGAAACTTTTAAAAATAGAGAATATTACCGAGCAGGTACAATATCTAGAGGATGAAACAAAATCAAAGATAGAGTTAGCACTTAAAATTGTAAAACAGGATGATGAAATAGTAGCCACAATTTTAAAGCAATGTAGCAGCCCTTACGAATGTTTATTTTTAGACTATTGCTGGAAGGATGTTCCTGATAATTCTATTTATGATATTGCTGGTAGTCTTCCAGAAACTAAACTGAAAATGTTGCTTGACATGGGAATCTTGGAAATAAAAGATATTCCCGATGGCATAGTTACAAGTAAGGCGGGACTACGTCATTACAATGTAGTTAAGAATGATATCGTGCTTATTGAGAAAGAAAATATTAAAAATGAATTAGCACAATTACAATATCCGCTATATTTCCTTGATTATGAAACTTTTGGTCCTAGTGTACCTCTATTCGATGATTATAGGCCATTTCAACGAATGATATTTCAATATTCATTGCATATTCAAGAAAAACCAGGAGAAGAACCAAAGCATTATACGTATCTTGCTAAGGATTGGGGAGATCCCTCTCGTAATCTTGCAACCGATTTAAAGAAAAGGATTGGAAATAAAGGAACCGTAATTGCTTGGAATATGTCTTTTGAGAGAGGCTGTAATAG
>JBAYNC010000053.1:0-6924 GCA_041679025.1 Patescibacteria group bacterium | reverse complement strand
CGCCAACACTAATCAACCAAGAAATTAAAACTCCAGTGATAATACCTAAAACCGCCCCCACCATCGTAATTAGAACAGCCTCAACTAAAAACTGAATCATGATAGAATTATAATTAGCTCCAACAGCTTTTCGCAAACCAATTTCAGCCGTTCTCTCGCTCACAATAACATACATCACATTTAATATTCCCACGCCACCAACAATCAAAGAGATAACCACAATCGCTAGTAGCAGCCAGGTGATAGCATTAGTAACGGTATCAAGAGTTTTCATCATATCTTCCATGGTTGAAACTCGAAAATCATCTTTGTTGGGATCAGTAATTTCATGATTACGACGCAATAAGTACTTAATCTCCTCACCAGTATCAGCTACAACACTTACATCCTTAAACTCATGGACCATATACATCAAATAATCAATGCCCATAATCTTCTTCTGTAAAGTCCGAATTGGAACGTAAACGTAATCATCAAAGTCCATTCCCATTGTTGCCCCTTTAGATTTCATAACTCCGATTACTTTAAATTTTGATTTGCGCAAAGTAATATATTTATCCAAGGGCTCAGAATCACCAAATAATTTTTCTTTCATTTTACTACCCAAGACTACAACTTGAGCCAATCCTCGATCGTCCTCTTCACTAAAAAAATTTCCCTGAGCAATATCCGTCTTATCAATTCGACTATAATCAGCACTAACGCCAAAGATAAATGACTTTCTAGCCTCATTGCCATAACTAATCTTCTCTTGGCTTAAAATAGCACCATATCCGCCACTAATATTAGATAATTTTTTGACATCTTCCATGTCAGCCAAAGTTAGGGTCGTAACTTGAACTCCAGAAGCAATAGCCATAGCGCTATCTGTCTCGCCCGAATTCCCTTTCTTGTTGGTTGGCACTCGAACCTCAGTCTGGATAATATTAGTACCAAATGATTGTAATTGATCAACCAATAGTCCTCTGATGCCCTCACCGGCCGAATAGACGATGATAACACTAGAAATTCCAATCGCAATACCTAAGACTGTCAATAAAGTTCTAGCCTTATTAGACAGCATTGATCTTAAAGAAATTTGGATGGAAGTAATAATATTATTCATAACTCAAGGCTTCAACTGGCTCCAGTCGACTAGCTTTTCTAGCCGGATAAATACCGAAGATTAAACCGATTAAAGTTGAAACTGATAAGGCTAAAAGAATGGAAGAAAAAGCAACTACAAATTGATAATTATACCCCAGACTATTAACTACTAAATAAATCAGCCAGGACAAAAAGACTCCGAAGATAATTCCAATCATTCCACCAATTAATGTCAAAACAACCGCTTCTAATAAAAATTGAGAGATAATATTATTATTATTAGCTCCAACAGCCTTACGCAAGCCAATTTCCCTGGTTCTCTCATTAACACTAATTAACATAATATTCATAATTCCGATTCCACCCACAACCAGAGAAATGGCCGCCATCGCAATTAGAAAATAACGCAGAGCATCAGTAATGGTTGTAATCATATCAAGAGCTTGAGCCATACTGCGAACTGAAAAATCATCGTTAGCTCCACTTCGATCACTAATTTCATGACGATCCCGGAGCAAGGCTCCAATATTAACTAGCACCTCATCAACGTTCTTCTCGTCGTCCACTTTAGCTCTAATAAAACTGAGATAGTTAACACCACTAATCAACTTCTGAGTAGTTCGAAGAGGAATATGAATTTGATCATCATAATCAACAAACAAAACTTTCCCTCTGGTGGCCATAACTCCAATAACTTCAAAAATTTGTTTCTTGATTTTTATCTGCCGACCCAAAGCATCAGAATCACCAAATAATTCTTGCTTAACAGTTGATCCCAGAACTACTACTCGAGCCATATTCTTGTCCTCCTCTTCAGTAAAAAAACGACCCTGCAAAACTTCACCACCTTCAGTATCTAAATAACCAGCCGAGACTCCATCAATATTAGCCTCATAACTATTATCTCTCCAAGTAGCTGTAGCTAAAGACCGAGAATAACCAGCTGCTGAAACAATATGAGGTAATTTTTTAATGGCCTCCATGTCTTTTTCGATTAAGGTGGTAATAACAATACCCATGGCTGTCGCTGGCGGGCCGTTAGATTCTGATTTTCCAGGAAGAATTCCAACCAAGTTGCTTCCAGTACTTTTAATCTGATCTAAAATTAAGCTTTGAGCCCCAGCCCCCAGAGAAATAATCAAAATTACCGCCCCAACACCAATGATGATTCCAAGCATTGTTAAAAAGCTTCGAGCTTTATTAGCCAGAAGCGCCTTAACAGAAATTCTGATTGATTCTTTAACTGGAAAAACCATAAAATTATTTTAACATTTCTCCATCATTAGAAAAACGACGATTGATAACTTTTTCATCACTAACAATTAGCCCATCCTTAACACGTAAAATGCGCTTAGCATGTTCTGCGGTATAGGTTTCGTGAGTAACTAAAATAATAGTATTGCCAGCATCGTTTAATTTTTGTAAGATTCCCATAATCTGAGTGCCGGATTTAGAATCTAAATTACCAGTCGGTTCATCGGCAAAAATTACCGACGGTTCATTAACCAAAGCCCGAGCAATAGCCACTCTTTGTTTTTCGCCACCAGAGATCTGATTGGTATAATAATTCAAACGATGACCCAGCCCGACACTTTCCAAAACCTCCTTAGCCCTTGCATCAGCATTATGACGATGGTCTGAATAAATCAGAGGCAACTTAACATTCTCCAACACTGTAGTCCGGGGCAAGAGATTAAAGGCTTGAAAAACAAAACCAATCTTGTCATTCCTAAATTTTGCTAAGTCATTATCATTTAACAAGGTAACATCCTTATCATCCAATAAATATTTACCCGAAGAAGATCGATCTAAAAGGCCCATGATGTGCATCAAAGTACTTTTACCTGATCCAGATGGTCCCATAATGGAAACAAATTCGCCTTTAGCAATTTCAAAAGACAAGCCATGAAGAACTTTGGTTACCACGTCTCCAGTGACATATTCCTTCTTTAAATCACGAATTGAGATTAACATAATTTTATTGACTGTTTTTTACAAAAGTAATAATAGCATCACCTTCCTTGAGTTGATCAGAAATAACTTCCACCATTCCTTCATTACCGCTCAAACCAACTGTTACCGGAACCTCTTCGACCTGATTCTGAGCTCGCAAAACTCGAATGAATTTACCATCACCAGCCTTTTCTAAAACGGCCCGAGAAGGTACAGACAGAACTCCATCCTTACTATTGGTAGTGATAACGACATTGGCAGTCATACCAGATTTAATATCTTTTAATATTTCCCCGCTATCAGTTAGTTTAATTTTAACTTTGTAATAGATAACATCTTGGATGGCAGTTGAAGCTGGTTCAATAAAATAAACTACGCCATTAAATTTATTACTTTCCCCAAAAGCATCGAAAGTGACTGAGGCTAAGTTATTAGTCTTAACCTTAAAAATATCGGATTCTGAAATATCGACTTCAACTTCAAAATTATTTTCCGTTAACATAGTTACCACAGCCTTAGAAGAATTAACCTGCTCACCAATCTCATAATTAATCTTAGTAATTTGACCATCCATTGGAGCTGAAATCACATTATCAGTAACTTGTTTCTTAATTAAATCCAGACTAGCCTCCGCTTGAGAGACTTGAGCTCGAGCTAAAGCCAAATCCTCCACCCGAGCTGGAGTCTTAATCCGATCTAATTGTTTCTGCGCTACACTCCAACTCTCTCGACTAGTGTCTACTCGAGACTGAGCTGAAGCTAGTTGTTGTCGTCCCGTAATCTGAGCCGAACTCAAATTATTTTGGGCAGTTTTAATAGCATCCGACAAACTAATAATAGAATTCTTTAAAGTATAATCAGCCGTCTGAACAGCAGAAATGCCACCGCTAATCACACTTAAGTGGCTATTAACATTAGTCTTGAAGGTTTCAAGCATTGTCTGAGTAAAGCTGGATGAAACAATGGAATTTTCTAAAACATTAAACAGACTAGTCAAAGTTTGATAAGTTAGATTTAAATAAGCCAAGGAACTAACGACCGCCTTATTTAAATTAGAGTCGGTTGAGTTGTTTCTAGCAATTGCCGAATCACTGATCGCTACTAATTTTGCTAATAACGATTGATTATAATAATTTTTAGCATTAGTTAAATAAATTGGATTCTTGACTCCCAGAAAATCATCAATATCAGTATCGCTCAGAATCCGATCAGCATAATCAAGCGCCACTCCCGCGGCCGATAATTTAGAGTCGATAACAGTTATTAAATTATTTCGATTATTGCCAATTGATTGTTGATAGGAATTAACTAAAGAATCAGAAGAACTTAAATCAGACAGCCTCTTCTGCGCTTGAGAAATATTTTCATTAACACTATCTTGGGTCTTACTATAATCTTCCAAGGCTGCTTGATAAGAAATCTGAGCGGAATTAACTTGAGACTGATAAACCGCTATTTCACTGGCAGTTGAACCAGCCAGCAATTTATTCAAATTAGCTCGAGCCACATTCAGGGCGGACAATGACTCCTGTTCTCTAATTAAAATAGAGCTCTGGTCAAGCTCAGCCAAAATCTGATCTTTTTTAACCAAATCACCAACCTTAACACCAATCTTACTTAATTTTCCCAATTGAGGAAAATTAAGCTCCAGTTCTTTTTGAGCCTTAACTGTTCCGACCTCACTAACCGTTTGAACCAGATTTCCTCGCTTTAATTCTACGGTAGTATATTCAACTTTTGGTTGACGATTATTGAGCCATAGGAATGAACCCGCTCCCAGGGCCACAATCACCACCACAATTATAATCCACTTTTTTTTCATATTGATAATTATATTATTATTATTATTTTTATTAATTACTAGACAGAAAATACGCCAAAATGACAACCAAAATAATTGTCTTTGTCTTCAACTCTATTCTTATAAAATAAACCGATACTATTCCAAAACCAAATCATTCTCTTCGGCATCGGCAGCCGAAGTATCATCAACTTGCTTATTCTCAATAATCTTCTCAACATGATCAGCAAATTCAGTAATATCCATCTCACTCTTTAAGAAATAATAATTAGCACCCAAACCAACACTTCTAGTCTTAGAATCTTGATCACTTAAATCGGTAAAGATTAAAACTTGGATATCAGTTGTTTCATCATCATTCTTAATTCTCTTTAAAACTTCCAAACCATCTAATTTCGGCAAAACTAAATCCAAAATCACATAGGCCGGTTTAAACTTCTTGATCCTTCCTAATAAGTCCTCTAATTCTTCATCGGCAGCGCTAATATCAACATCATAACCATCGGAAGTAAAATGATCTTGAAGGCCATATAAGATGCTTTCTTCGTCCTCAATTAAAAAAATTCTTTTAGACATAAATTTAAGTTTATTTTTTATTTTAATTAATCTCTATTTTATTTAAATTATCTTATAAGGAGAATTTGGATCTATCTCCCAACGAATCTCATCAATCTCGTCTAGTTTCCCTTCACCTTTATAAAGCTTATCAGGTAAATTAATCGACCAAGAACCATTCTCAGAGATTCCTTTATAGCCATGGACTACTCCTGGCGGAACAATTACCGTGGCTGGGTTTGACTCTCCCACCACTATCTTCAAATATTCATCCTTGGTACTTGAATCTTCCCGTCTGTCCCACAAATGGAGTTCAAAATCACCCGGACCAGCGAAAACAAATAAATCACTCTGGCTAACATGTTCATGCGGACCTCGAGAAATACCATTCTTAGTATAACTAATATAGGACATCAGTGGTTGATAATGATCTTCGTCTTGACGATATATTTCTGCCAGCCAGCCACGATCATCGGTAAATTTCTTTAAAGTTTTAATGACAACGTCCTTAATCATATAATTATAATTTATACTTTTTTAAATCAGACTTAACTAACAATCCATTTTGTGCTCCAATCTCAGAAATAACCGCCGCAGTGTTATAAGCTCCCAAAAGCATGGCCTTTTTGATATCACCATTATACATTTCAATTCCAGCTAAGAATGAAGAGTGAAAAGCATCTCCAACTCCGGTCGTATCTAATCTCTTCTGATTTTTAATGATAGCTTGACGATAAAAATTATTTCCATCATAAAAATTAGCACCATTCTTCCCGCTAGTGATAATGACCATTTTCGGACCGAAAGACTTAATTACAGTCAATAAGTTTTTAACGTTATTTAAAAATTTAAAATCATTAGTCTGATACTTTCCAGTGCTCAAAACTAATTCCATGGCCTCATCCTGATTAACACAGAAAATATCTGTCTGTTTCAAAAATTGAGAAATTTTCTTGAACCCTCCGGACAATTGAGTTTCCCCTGGATTCCAAATCTTTTTAACTGAAGAAACGGAAAATATCTGACGTAAATCCTCCAGCCAATAAGGTCCGGACAAGGAGGCAATATAAGCCCACTTAGATTTTTTCAAAGCAACCAAGTCTTTGGCGCCCAAGCGAAGCTGGGCATTAGCTCCTCGATTTGAAAAAATAATTCGCTCATTGTTTTTGTTAATAACAATAAAAGAAAAGCCTGTACTTCCCCCCTTAACAACCTTAACTAAGTCAGTTGATACCTTTCTTTGTTTTAGATTATTAATAATATTTCGGCCTCGTTCATCATCTCCAACCGCCAAGACAGCAGCTACTCCAAAACCCAAACCACTTAAATTAACAGCGGTATTAGCAGCCCCACCGCCATAGGTAGAATAGACTCGATCAATCCCGATTTTAGCGCCATATTCAAAGGCAATCATCTTTTGATGCAAAACATCACTTTTCCCTTCCAATAATAGGCCCTCATGGGTATAAAAAGAAAAATCCTCAGTTGCTCCACCGATAGTAAGAATATCGTGTTTCATAAAAAATATT
>JBAYNC010000052.1:0-6991 GCA_041679025.1 Patescibacteria group bacterium | reverse complement strand
TGGAAACGATGTTTTTTACAATCATCTCTAAGAATTCCTTGTCCTTCATACGATTCTTTCTCTAACAAATTGACGGATCTAAGATCTCTCAAATTTGTCAAAAAATTTATTAATTACATTTGCCTGCTCTAACAGGCAATTTATAATATTAAGTATAGCAGAAAACTTAAAATTGTCAATTTAGGCAATTGTTTCTTCGGTTTTTTCAGGGGCCTCTTCGGCTGGTGTAGCAACCTCAGCTTCTTTGGCTTCCTTAGCAGCTGCTTCTTTGGCAGCTTTATCAGCTAAAGCTTTTTTGGCATCTTCTTGTTTTTTGCCAATCTTTTCATTTCTTCTTTTGCTGATACTGGAGCTGGTAGTTTTCTTGCCGGTAATAATCTTCTTTTCGATTAATAGGTTATTAACGGTTGGAGATAGCTCAGCGCCGTTGTCGATCCAGTGTTTAACACGATCGGCCTTGACTTGTAGATCTTTGGAATGTGGATTATATGAACCTAAGATTTCTAAAGAATCACCAAATGGATCCTTAGTTTTCTCAGAAACAATCAACCGGAACATTTTTTTGTTCTTTTTTCCAACTTGAGACAGTCTGATAGTTAACATAATGGTTGTTTATTTGTTAATTTTATAGAAAAATATTAGCTTAATAAGCCTCAAAAGTCAAGGCCTCTTAAAACCGTGGTCGGCGTGGTCCACCGAAGCTATTTCCGCCTGGACGACTACCGCCGGGGCGGTTGAATCCACCAGTACTAGGACGAGCTTCAGATTTACCTTTCTCATCCTTCCAAAGGTGAGCATTCTCTTCTAGCCCTTTCATGGTTAGATTGACTCGGCCTTGGTCATCAATTTCTTTGATTTTGGCAGTGACAACATCCCCAACGTTCAGGAACTCACTTGGAGAAGAGATAAAGTAAGGGGCCATTTCGCTAACTCGGATTAGACCGTCGTTTCCGCCACCTAATTCTAGAAAAGCACCGAAGTCCATTAACCTTACCACTTTGCCGGTAAATACTTCACCAACTTCAAATTCTCGAATAATATCTTTGACTGCTTTTTCGGCTCCAAGACATTTCTCGGCATCAACACCACAAATATTAACTTGGCCATCGTCTTCAATATCAATTGAGACTCCGAACTCATCAATAATTTTGTTGATAGTCTTTCCGCCGGTTCCAATAATGGCACCAATTTTAGCTGGGTCAATCTTGAAGGAAATAATTCTTGGTGCGTATTTAGAAAGCTCAGCTCGTGGAGCTGGAATAGCTTCTTTTAAGACAGCCAATACTTGGTTTAACGCTTCACGGCCTTGAGTCAAAGTTTTTTTGATAATCTCTTCGGTTAATCCAGTAGTTTTTGTATCAAGTTGAATAGCGGTTAATCCTTCATCCGTTCCAGTAATTTTAAAGTCCATACCACCATCACCATCTTCTAAGTCTTGAATATCAGTTAGGACTTCCCATTTGCTCATATCATGGTTAGATGCTAAGCCCATAGCAATACCGGCCACATGGCGCTTGATTGGTACACCAGCGTCCATTAGAGACAGGGTTGAGCCACAAGTGGAAGCCATTGAGGATGAGCCGTTTGAGCCTAGAGTTTCGCTAACCACTCGAATAGTATAAGCAAAAACATCTTGAGCTGGTAAAACTGGAATAATAGCTTTTTCAGCTAAAGCTCCATGACCAACTTCACGACGACCAGTGCCTCTCATTGGGGCTGCTTCACCAACGCTATATGGTGGGAAATTATAATGATGCATGTAACGTTTTTTGCTTTTACCTTCTAGGCCTTCTAGACTTTGTTCAAGTCCAGGTGCGCCTAAGGTAACTATCGACATAACTTGAGTTTCTCCACGAGAGAAAAGACCAGTACCGTGAGTTCGTGGTAAAAAGTTAACTTCGCCTGATAATTCTCTTAACTCAGTCAAAGATCGGCCATCAACACGACGCTTTTCTTCTAAAATAGCTCGAGTAACTTCAGCTTCAATCATTTCTTCGGCTAATTTTTTGATGATAAATTCACGAGAAGACTTTTCAATATTTTGTGAAAAAAGATATTCATCTAAATTTTCTTTAATCGCTCGAACTGCACCTTTTCGTTCTCCCTTGGTGTAATATATTTTGTCGAATAAATATTTTTTGATGTTTTCATTCATCCAAGTCTTTCCAATTTCTAACATCTTCATCTTTTCTTCCTTGGATTTTTCTTCTTCAGCGGTAACAAATTTTTTGGTTTCTTCTTTTTGAGGAGTAGCTACTTCTTTAGCTAAATCTTTGATTAAGTTAATGGCAACTTGCATCTCTTTTTGTCCGGCCATAATAGCATCAAAGACTAGGTCTTCTCGAACTTCATTAGCTCCAGCCTCTAACATGATAACTTTCTGATCAGTACCGGCAACAATTAAGTCCAAAGAGCTTAACGCTTGTTGCTCGTAGGTGGGGTTAAAGACAAGTTGATTTTCAATTAAACCAACTCGGATGCCACCAATAGGGCCATTCCATTTTAAGCCGGCAATTGATAAAACGGCCGAAGCAGCAATTAATCCTAAAACATCATAATCATTAACACCATCAACTGATAGCACGGTAATGATTACTTGGACATCTTTTTTAGATTCAGTATCAAATAACGGTCTGATAGCACGATCAACCATCCGACCAGTTAAAATTGCTTGGTCAGTTGGACGGCCTTCACGTTTAATCCATTGAGAGCCCTTGATAATACCGGCAGCGTAGAGTTTTTCGTCAAACTCCACCATGAGTGGAAAAAAATCAACGCCTTCACGTTCTTTGCGATTTTCAACGACAGTCGCCATTAAGACGGTTTCGCCGTATTGAACTAAGACAGCCGCATCGGCTTGTTTAGCTAATTTGCCTGTTTTAATAGTGAGGTTGCGGCCTAACCAATCACAGGAGACAACAGTTTCTTTGTTGTTCATAATTTGTGTTGCTTGGCCGCCAGATTATAAGACTGTAGATTCATTCTAACAGTGCTATGTATCTGCCGGTCAAGGCCTTATTATTAAGTTGTTTTTATTCATTAAAAACAGTTTAAGTTTATAACAAATATTAGGATTTGTAAATAGAGTTGACAAAAATCAAAGCTTATGCCACAATTAGCTCATTGGTCCTTAAAAATTAGTATTAATTTTATATAAAACTTCTGAATCATGAAAGTACAAATATCCGATATTCAATTATTATTGGCTGCCATAGAAAGTAAAGGCATGCTTATTTCTGAAGTTATTGATCTTATTAATGGCGGCGTCAAACAACAAAAAAGAAATAAACTTAGCTTGCCAATTAACAAAATAAAACTAATTGTTGATTATTCCAAAACAATCGACCAGGCAATAGATGATGGTAGTTATGCCGATATACACTTTGATATCACCGCTGAGAACTTCCCAATTTTAAATGATGTGGATGGACTTCCGGTTGCTATTTGTGGTAAGTTGTTTCATTTTAATCGTGATGATATTAGTAGCGAAGATGCTATTAAAAGAATGGGCAGGGCCGGCTATCGTCCTGCTAAGATTAGGGAATTATTAGCTCTTGGCGCCGCCCACCCTGAACTTCAGATGAAGTTTTTGATTGTCGCGCTTGGTTCTGTTTTTTCACCCCCTAAACAATCACCATCCGTTGACCTTCGTGTAGTTCCGGCTCTCGAAGTCGTTTCTGGCAGGCGCAAGATTGGGCTTTTAAATTTTGTTGGTGGTTGGAATATTAAAGTTCTTTTTTTTGGAATCCTCAAATAACATTTTGCTACAAAATATCTCTGTCTATATATCGCTTCAAGAATGGAGCGATATTTTTATTTAACAAAAAAGACTTGAATAAATTCAGGTCTTTTTTGATATATATTCTTTTTTGGGTTAGATTAAGAATTTTTTGTTGGCGCCTAGATCAATAAAGTCATCAGATTCTTCTACCAAACGAGATGAGGCCGTCTTTCTAAAGGCCATAATTTCAACTAGACAACCTTTATTATTCTGTAAGTAGGAAACAACTGGTAAATAGTCGCCATCGCCAGAAACTAGAATAATAACGTCTAATTTGTCACCTAGTTTAATAGCGTCAATGGTAATACCAACATCCCAATCGCCTTTTTTAGCTCCACCGGCAAAGATTTGGAGATCTTTCATTTTAACTTCAAACCCTTGTTGGCTCAAAGCTTCAAAGAAAGCCATTTCATCTTTGTTTTCGGTTTTAATGACATAGGCAGTGGCTCGAATTAGTTTTCGATCAGCGACTGCTTGGGTCAAAATTTCGCTAAAATTAACCTTTTTTCCGTATAAATTCTTGGCGCTATGGTACATGTTTGAGACATCTACCAGGACGCCCACTCTTTGTTCACGATGTTTTATCATACAATAATTATTTTTCTTCAACTTCATCTTCTGGTTCGTCTTCACCTAAAACTTCATCGAATTTCTTTTCTTTTTTAGCTTTCTCTTCTTCCTCTTCTTGTAACTTATTAGCAATCTTTAACTTTAGCTTAACAGCTAAATCGGCAAAAGCTTTAGAGTCCTCTTTCTGTAAATATTTTAATAGACGACGTCTTTCAGCTACTTTTTTAAGTAAACCGCGACGGGAAGAGTAATCATGCTTGTGGGCCTTTAAGTGTTCTGACAATTGTTCAATTTCGGCAGTTAAAATGGCGATTTGAACTTGAGGGGATCCGGTATCACTATCGTGAGTCCGAAACTTTTTAATTAATTTTTCCTTGCCTTTTTTGTCTAACATAGTTTTTTCATCCCCAATCCGAGGTATGGTTTAGGCCATATCCAAGAATGGGCAATATTATTAATTTATTTAGCTTTATTAGCTTTTTTTTGTAATTTAGATTTCTGACGGGAAGCAGTATTCTTCTTCACAATTCCTTTTTTAACCATCTTATCAATTGCTTGAATAGCTTTGTTGATGTTTTCTTTGACCTGAACTTCTTTAGATTCTAAGTTCTTCACAACATCCTTTACTAATTTTTTAGTATTAGATTTAAGGCTATTATTAGTCTTTTTTCTTTTGACGGTTTTGCGTAATTCTTTTTTAGCTGATTTTTTATTAGGCATACTAAATATAATATAGATTAATTAAAAGTAAAAAAATTATAACATAATAATAAACAAAAATCAAGTTTTTGTTTATTTATTCTATAATTTGTTCCGTCGGGGTGGCGGGACTCGAACCCACGATCTTCTGGTCCCAAACCAGACGCCTTACCAACTGGGCCACACCCCGTAAAAATTAAACCCATAGAGTGACCTGGGTTTAGTTTGTGCCCCGGGTCAGAATTGAACTGACGACACAAGGATTTTCAGTCCTTTGCTCTACCACTGAGCTACCGAGGCGAAGATTATGTTGCGGGGGTCGGATTCGAACCGACGACCTTCGGGTTATGGGCCCGACGAGCTGCCAACTGCTCTACCCCGCGATAATTTAAGTGGGCAATGGAGGATTCGAACCTCCGACCTCAACATTATCAGTGTTGCGCTCTAACCAACTGAGCTAATTGCCCATAGGAGATAAAAAAAATAGGAGAGCTCTAGAGCTCTTAAATAATATATAATAATCGAAATAAAAAAGCAAGAGTTTTTATAGTTTGGCAATCAATAGGTTTAACCCAGTTCTAAAATCGATTTGGCCGGTCTTGTTGAGATAGTCCAGGTTGGTCAGATTATTGATGATCTCTTTTAGTTGGGTAACACTAAAATACTGAGTTTGAGATGCGCTTTTTTGGGCAACATAAGGGTGAAGGCCTAGAGAGGGTCCAATGGTTTTGGGGTTTTCTCCATTCTCTAGGGCTACTTTAAGTTGAAGAATAATTTTGAACTGTCGCAGAAGCATCGCTAAAATATATTCATCAGCGGCTGCCAAACGATATTGATCTTCTAGAATTTTAAGAGTCAGGGATTTATTTTTATTTCCCAAAGCATCAGTTAGAGCAAAAATATTATCATCAATAGCTTTAAAACAAATTTCTTTAACGTCGCTGGCTTTAATCTCAGTTTTGTAATTAATTAATTTTTCAATTTCATTATTCAACTGCCACAGATCATTATTGCTATGATTGATGAGCTCTGAAATAGCTTCGTAGTTTATAGTGCCGCCTCTATTTTCCACTTCAGATTTAATCCAGCTGGCTAGTTCATTGCTGGTTAAGGATTTAAATTCTTGGATAAATTTTTGTTGATTTAAGAATTCAAATAATTTTTTTTCTTTAACAGTTAAGGGGCTATCTTTTTCGCCGTTTGGACTGGTTTTCACTATCTTTCCTTTTTGGTTCTTTATTCGGGGTTCATAAATAACTAGGACATCGTCGCTTTTGTCTAAATTATTTTTTTGGAGATAATCTAAAAATTCTTCTAAGAAGGTAGTTTTTTTATTACTCAAAATATTTTCAATTAGGGTTAATCTTTTTTTGGTAAAAAGCGATCCAGTGTTAATAGTCTGACTGATTTCATTTAAATCAGCTAAAGCACCATCAAGGACGTTAAAACTATGTTCGTTAGGATCTACTTCCTTGAAGAACTTTTGTTTTAATTCATTAATTTTTTGTTTGGCTTTAAAGCTATTGTCGCCGTAGAAGAAAATAATCATGTTATGCTTTATATTTTTTTATATTTTTTTGGAATTGATTTCCTTTGTCTTCAAAGTTTTTGAATATGCTATAACTGGGTGAGGCGGTGGATAATAAGCAAATTTTTCCGGCCGATGTCTCTTGGTAGGCAAATTTTATGGCCATTGCCATTGAGCTGGTATTTATTTTTTGTGGTAACTTCTTATTTTGTTTTTTGGCTTCTAATTTAATATTATCCCAAATTTTAGAACCACTATCGGGAAACAATACTATATTTTTAATATTCAACTTTATTATTTTTTTGGCTAAGTCCTTGAAATTATAACCACGATCTTGCCCCCCTAATATAATTGTTTCTAATTTATCTTCTAATGTTTCTATTGCTGCCAGGGTTGATTCCGGTGTTGTTGAG
>JBAYNC010000051.1:0-7402 GCA_041679025.1 Patescibacteria group bacterium | reverse complement strand
TGTTGAGATAGCATCATCGTAGAATGTTATGCCACGATGGACTCCAGCCATCTCAAGGCGATGGCTTAGGTTATGGAAGTTTTTGATTGCCAATCTAATGTCGTTGTCATTTATAAAGAGTATCTTAGCGACACAAATTGCGGCCATAATATTTTCGATGTTGTGCTTGCCTAAAAGCTTTATATCCTTGAGTGAAATTATTTTTTTATCAGAATAATTTATCCAATCATTTTTGATTGAACAGAGATTAAGGTAGTCAACGGTTTGGGCCGGGGTTCTTTGGGCCAGGTTTTTTATAAACGGATATTGATTATTGAAGACAAAAAAGTCTGATGGTTTTTGGTATTTAACTATATTAGCCTTGGCGTCTTTATAATTTTTAAACCCATGGTGATATGGCAAATGATCGGGAAAGATATTTAAGAAAACTGAGATTTGTGGACTGCGTTTTAATGTCGATAGTTGGTATGATGATAACTCATAAACAAAAAATTGATTTTTTTTGGTCTCTTTATTTTTTAAGTGTATTAAAGGGTCATTTCCAATATTCCCGACTAACTTAACCTGGAGGGATGCTCGTTTCATCATCTCGTAAATTAGTTTTGTCGTAGTGCTTTTTCCCTTAGTGCCAGTTATTCCAATTATTTTTCCGGGACTGTTATCAAAAAAGATATTTGTATTTGTAGTTATTAGACAGCCGTTTTTTTGAGCTTTAGTTATTTCTGGCAAATCTGCCGGTATCCCTGGACTTTTAACAATTAGATCAAAATCGGACAGAGATGAAAGATATTCTTTATGATTGAGAATGATAATATTTTTGTTTGAGTCTTTAATTGGTTTTTGATCGGCAAGATATAGCTTTTTTTCAGGATAAAGATTGTTAAAATAACTCTTAACCGCTTGTCCTTCGTGGCCATATCCTAAAATAAGTATTTTCTGAAATTTTTCTGGAATATTATGTCCTGGTCTTAGATCTAAATTATTCTTTATTAATAACTCTTTATTTTTTATTTTTGGAGACACTAATTTTAGGAAGTATTTTACGATAAAAGTTTTTTGATAATCCTTTTGTTTAGCTGCTAAAAGAGTTGCCGCTAAGCCTCTCCCGGTTCTCCGACACAGTCAAAGGGTTTAAAGTTTTTCTGACCCCAGAGTTCTAGAAAAAGCGGCAATAGGTTCTTGTCGTTATATAAATTTTTTCCAAATATCCTTGTTATTTTGTCGGCAGGGACAAAGGCCGAGAGTAGATTAAAGGAGAAGGCGCATTTTGGACATTCTCCGCACCAATTAGATTTAGATTTTTGGTTAATTCTAAAATTTTTATTACAACTAGAAAAGGCTGGTAAATATTTAGATAGTTTAGAAAATTCGGATATTATTCGTAGTTCCGAGTAGCGACGTAAAAGGCTAAAATATTTTAGCTCCGGAGCGATAAAGCTATTAATATAATTAGTTAGCTTAGTTTCAAATTCAAAGCTCTTACTGTATTGGTGATTAATATTTTGTCCTAAATAATTTAAGTTACCAAAATTAGCGCTATGCTCATTGGCTAAAACTATATATTTATAATCATATAAAATGGCGGCTAGGACGGCACTGAAGGCATAAATTGATGAAATTGGAACGTGCCCATTGTAAGCATCGAGTCGATTTATATTAAATAGTTTTGGGTCTATTGTTCTATTAATTATTATTCTGGGTCGATTGATTATGTGGCTGGTATCTTCTTGAACTTTGCTGTCACCAAGGCTAAATAAGGAAAATTCTTGGTTTTGTTCCTTTAAAATTTCAGCGGCTAGGCAAGAATCTTTACCCCCTCCGATTAGAGATAATGATCTGTCTCGCAGGTTAATCTTATTTAATTTTGTTTTTGTTGTCTTGGTTGCCGGAAAATTAATCCAGTTTTTTAAGTTGAGTTTGTTTTGATAAGAAAATTCTCCCAATCCTTTTTGGTAGAGGTCGTTCCAAAAACTAGCTTGTTCTGAATTTATTATTCCCGAATTAATGATTATTTTTGGCGGACAATAAGTTTTGTAATAACTTAGTCCTAGAGCCAGATGAAGATTAAATAAAGCATTGTCAATTGTTTTTTTATCAGCTTTTTTGTTGATTAGTATTTTTGGTAATTGTATTTTTTCGCAGAATGATAGTTTATTATCTAAAGAATAATAAAATAAGGCTTCACCTTTTTTAAGATTAAAACTATATTTTTGAAAAATGAAATTAGTATAAATGGATTGGGGCTTGCTCGTTTTTATTTGGTTTGGCATATGCTAGTTTTGTCTATATAACTTAGGGTAGTTTTTAAAAAATGACAAGTTTTAGTTTAAAGCATGTCGCGTTGACATATTTTAGAATTTATGATTAATTAGTGGTATAATATATCTAAGGTTGATCTTTAAAATTTTCGTAAAAAAGGAGGTTACGATGCTTATCGCAATCGGTATATTTGTTCTATTATTTATATGGCTTCTTTCTCCCACTTTGATCAAGTGGCGATGGATGACTCTTTTGCAGTTAGATCAAATTAAGTTTTTGGTTCAGCGTGAATTACCCCAGAAAATTTCGTCGGCATTATTCTTTGTATTATTGTCGGCGTTACTTCACTTATTGCTTTATATTATTCTGGGGGGCTTGCCATCAATCACTGATGTTGATCTATCAAAATTAACTATTAATATCCCGTATTGTGAACCGTTAAACATTGATGATTTAGGATTGTATTATTCTTTTTCTGGATGGTGGGGAATAATACCTCTGGCCATTTGGTTGGGAATTATGCGATACTTATATGAAGTCCGATATCATTCCTTTTCTTGTTTTAGATCGGAGTATTCTGGGTATGTATTGTTATTCTACTTAGCGGTTATCATGACTTACTTCTCGTTTGTTGGGGGATCATCAATTTATGGATTGGCCTATAGCCTGGCATTTCTGTTAGCCTATAGCCTAGTGCATTTATTGCTATGGTTAATTTGATCAAAAGGTAATTTAATATAATTACCTTTTTTTATTTTTTCAAATTTTTTTCCATCTCACCCCAACTATAACCATATTTAACATCAACGACAATCGGAATTTTTAGTTTAATAATATTTTCCATAATAGTTTTAATCTGAGGAATATATTTTTCAACCAGGCTATCTTTAATTTCAAAGATTAATTCATCATGAACCTGGAGAATCATTCTGATGTCATCTTGGCTGTCAATCAGCTCTGAGATTTTAATCATCGCCAGCTTAATCATATCCGCTGCCGTCCCTTGAAATGGCATATTAATAGCCATGCGTTCAGCACTTTTTTGGATCATGATAATTGTGGAATTAATTTCCGGTAGATTGCGTCGACGGCCTAAAATAGTTTCAACATAACCATGCTTTTTGGCAAATTCCAGATTAGTGGCAATATATTTTTTAATGCCCGAATAGGTGACAAAATATTTGGTGATAAACTCTTGGGCTTTCTGATAGGAAATTCCGGTTCCTTGGCTTAATCCATGTGGTCCTTGACCGTAGATCACGCCAAAATTAACTGCTTTAGCTTCACTTCTCATTTTGGGAGTCACCTCATTTAAATCTACTTCGTTAATGGCCGCGGCAGTAATAACATGAATATCCTCGTTCTGGGAAAAAGCTTCCAACATTCTTTTGTCAGATGAAAGATGAGCGACGAGACGAAGTTCAATTTGGGAGTAATCTAGGCTCGCTAAAATATAACCTGGCTCTGACTTAAAGGCGGTTCGAATCTTTTTTCCGAGGGCAGTCTTGGTTGGAATATTTTGTAGGTTAGGCTCAGTTGATGATAGTCGACCGGTTGCTGTAATTGTTTGGTTAAAGCTGGTGTGGAGTCTTTTTGTCTTAGGATCAACTAATTCTGGCAAGGCTTCAATATAAGTGCTGAGTAGTTTTGTTAGTTCGCGATAATTTTGGAGAAGGGGAATAATGGGATGAGCTTCTTTTAATTTTTCTAATTGTTCGGCGGCAGTTGAAAGTCCGGTTTTAGTTTTTTTAATTCCCTTGGTGGCGATTTCTAATTTTTCGTATAGGATTTCTTTTAATTGTTTAGTAGATTTAATGTTAAATTTCTCGCCGGCTAATTTGTAAATATTTTTTTCTAATTCAACTATTTCTCTCCTTAGTTCCTTGGACATTTTGCTCAAGATATCTTTATCAAGCAGGATCCCGGTATTTTCCATTTGGGCTAAGACGGGAATCAGCGGAACCTCAATTTCTTCAAATAGCTTTGAGAGTTTAGCGGCTTTTAGTTTTTTTTCTGAAACAGTAACCAGGCGATTGGTGAAGTCAGCATCTTCGCAGGAGTAGATTGCCATTTTTTGTAGGGGGACTTGAGCAAAGTCAGCGGCGGTAAATTTTTCTCCGATTAGATCGCGATGATTTATTTTTTCAAATCCAAATTCGGAGAAGGTAATAGCGTCTAAATTGTGTTGGCGATTTTCAGGATTAAGGAGATAGGAGGCGATCATAGTGTCAAACCAAATCCCTTTAATATTTAGTCCCTGGTTATTTAAAACACGGAGATCAAACTTAATGTTATGACCACATTTCTTTATTTTTTGATCTTCTAATATGGGAGCTAACTCTTTTAGCCACTTATTATTTTCTTTGGTGTTTAGATAATAGGCCTCGCCCTCTCGGAACGAAAAAGAGATCCCGAGGAGATTGGAGTTTAGAGGGTCGAGCGAGTCAGTCTCAGTATCAATGGTAAAAACAGTTTGCTTTGATAGTAGTGTAAGGAAAGACTTAAAGTCTGAGTCGCTATCTATTAATTGGTATTTAAATTCTTTAGTGTTTCTGGCAAATTTATCAAGGGAGGTAAAAAGATTGGGAGCTTCTGAGCTGGTGCCAAGATAATTATCAAGATTGGTTAAGCGGGTGATTAGGGATTTAAACTCTAAGTCACTAAAGAGCGCAGTGATTTTAGTTTTATTTAATTTTTGGCAACGGGATTTTTCTAAATCAAATTTAATTGGCGCATTAATATCAATTGTTGCTAATTTCTGGCTGAGATAAGCTTCTTTCTTGTGTTCTTTGAGAAGTTCCAGGATTCGAGGTTTTATCCGGTTGTCATTTTGGTCCACAGCTTTATAGACCTGGTCAAGATTTTTGAAAGTATTTAACAAGTCAGAGGCAGTTTTTTCGCCAATCCCTTTAACTCCCGGAATATTATCACTTGGGTCTCCCCGCAATGCCTTGTAATCAATCATCTGACTTGGTTTAAGTCCCCCATATCGACTTTCTACCTCTTGGGAGCCGTAGAGAACGCTGTCAGTTATTCCTCGGCTCATGGTATAAACTTGAGTATTTTCATCAATTAATTGAAGTGTATCCATATCCCCGGTCATAATTATCTTTTTGATACCAGAGTTAACCTGATGTGAAATAGTGCCGATCAAGTCGTCAGCTTCAAATCCACTTAGATCATAAATAGGAATGTCAAAAGCCTTGGCTATTTCTTTGACCAGTGGAATTTGTTCATAGAGCTCGTCAGGAGCTTTGACTCTTCCGGCCTTATACTCTTTATATTCTAAATGTCTGAAGGTTGCCCCTTTTTTATCTAGAGTTAGAGCGATATAGTCAGGTTTGATATCCGAGATTGCCTTGATGAGGAAAAGGGTAAAGCCATAGACAGCATTGACCACCTGGCCAGTCTTAGTGGTCATGGTTGGTGGGAGGGCATGAAAACTGCGATGAATAATAGCATTACCATCGATAATGATGAGTTTTTGTTCTTTTTTGGTCATAGACATAGTTTATCATTTTTAGAGTAATAATCAAAGTTGTCCCTGTTGAGAAAAAAATGAATAATGTGATATACTATATGAGAAATTAAATAATTAAATAAATAATGTAAATATGACTAAAAAGTTTTTACTGCTATTTTTATTATTGCCCTTGCTTTTGGCTGGGTGTACTGCTGTCTCAAATTCTGAGGAAAAAAAGAGTGCGCTTGATGGCCAAACAATTCTTTTTTATGGCGAAACTTGCGCTCATTGTAAAGTCTTGGAACAATATTTAGAGGATAATAAGATTAATGACAAAATGTCTATAGAGAAGTTGGAGGTTTCTAAAAATAAGACTAATGCCACTTTAATGATGGAGGCTGTTAATAATTGTGCAATATCCAAGAATGCTGTTGGTGTGCCTTTCTTGTGGGTTGATAATAAGTGTTATATGGGAGACGTTGAAACGACTAATTTTTTTAAGACTAAATTTAAATTGTAGAATACTATGAATAAGATAAAGATATTTTCTGGATTATTATTACTTAATTTTTTGATGGTTTTCTCGGCTTCGGCCTTTTGTCCTGTTTGTGTGGTGGCTGCCGGTGCTGGTTTGGGCTTTTCCAGATGGCTGGGGATAGATGACGTTATTACCAGTCTCTGGATTGGTGGTTTGCTCGTGGCCGTTTCTGCTTGGACCGTTGAATGGTTAATGAAGAAGAAAGTTAATTTTAAGGGAATGAGTTTTTTAACTTATCTTGCTTATTATGCCATGGTTATTATCCCTTTTTACTCTACTGGATTTATTGGACATCCGTTTAATCGATTGTGGAATATTGATAAGATTCTGTTGGGTATTATTATTGGCAGTTTAGCTTTTTATTTTGTTGGTGTTTGGTATCAACATCTAAAAAGAAAAAATGATAATCGGGCTCATTTTCCTTTTCAAAAAGTGGTGATGCCTCTCGGTTCTCTGTTAGTTTTAAGTTTTATCTTTTATTTTCTTACTAAATAATATTTTAGAATAATATGGATATTAATCAAAAAGAATTACAGACCTTTATTGATAAGATGGATGATTTGAAAAAGGATAACAAGTTGGATTTGTCTTCTGACCAAGATTTAAGTATTGCGGTTATGAACTTAATCAGCATTGAAGAGCATTTTTTCTTCTCGGGTGCTAAGACTGGGAACGCTGATTATTATGATTTGATTAAAGACGTCAGAGAGATGCGCAAAGAGTTAATGCAAAAATTAATTAAGGAATATGAGGGAGAGGTTTGGTGTATTTCCAAGCATCTTCTGGCAGCTTCCATGAGACTAATGGAGGTTGGAACTAAGGAAATGGGACGTGGAAGAAAGGAAGATGCTTATGAATTATTTTCTAAGGCCTATAATCTTTATTCTCTCTTCTGGGGATTAAATATGAAACTCATTAATACCGGTGATATTAAAAAGATTGATGACGCTGCGCTCAACAAACATGATCAGGAGAAAAAAGGTTTTATGGGAAAATTGGGTGATCTAGTTCAGAAAGCAATTAACTGCTGTTTGGAATAAAAAAATTGTTATTAAATAGAAAAAAGCCCTTTAAAATAGTGGCTTTTTTTGTGCTTTGACAAACAATTTTTTTTGTGGTAATTTCAAATTAATTAATGCTAT
>JBAYNC010000050.1:0-7513 GCA_041679025.1 Patescibacteria group bacterium | reverse complement strand
ACTTTTCTGCCCCGCCCCGCAGATAATTAAATTTATTAACCTGGAGTATTTTCATAATTATTTTTTAAGTAAATTTAAATATAAATCTTCATATTGTCGAGTAATATCCCTAATATCAAATCTCTCTTGAATACTGGCTTGCAAGCTTTTACCTAAAGCCTTAATTCCCGGCTGAGTGATATTATCCAATATATTCTTTAATTTCAAAACCAAATCCATCTTATCACCGGAATTAAATAAAATCCCAGTTTGGCCATCCTTAACTACCTCACAAATTCCATCTACCCGAGAGGCTAAAACCGGTAGCCCAGCTAAGCCAGCCTCCAGAAGCACAATGCCTAAGCCCTCCCAAAGCGATGGCAAGACAAAGAGATCTAAATCTGACAAAAATCCTTTGACATCCCGCTTTAGTCCTAATAATTTTACCCGATCGGTTAATTTTAGCTCTTTAATCCTTTGTTCTAATTCCAGTCGTAACTCCCCTTCGCCAGCTAATCGACATTCCCAATTATAATCTTTTAGTTGAGCTAAAGCCTCAATCAACAATTGATAGTTCTTCTGTTTGGTTAAGCGACCAACAGAACCGATAATCACCCGATCAGACATTGTTTTTTTATTTAAAACCAAGAACTTCTCAATCTCTAATCCGTTATGAATTAAGGTAACTTTATTTTCTGGCAGGTGATATCTTTTCACGACATCAATTTTAACTGCCTCAGAGATGGCGATAATCATATTAGCAAAGCTAGCCGTCCATCGCTTTAGATTTTTCATTAACCATGATTCATCTCGTTGAACGTTTTGTTCGGTGGAAACAATAACTGAAACACCTAAAATTTTAGCCGCTAAACGGCCATAAAAATCGCCACCCAATTGAGTGTGAACAATATCCGGATTAATTTTCCTAACTGCCCAACAAAGCTTAACAAAATTAATCGGGTCAAATAAAAAATTCTTCTTTAAAACAATTATCTCAATTCCTAAAGATTGAGCCTCCTCTAAAAAAAACCCACCATGGCTAAAAAGAATCAAAGTTGGAATAAAAGAATCTCGATCTAAATTTTTAATTAAATCTAAGATGAAACGCTCAGCCCCACCAGCGTCTAAGGCCGGGACAATATAAGCAATTTTCATTTTCTGTCGATTATTCATAAAATAATTAATTAATAGCCACCCTCTTCTTCCGAGCATATTTCTGTCGCAGTAAATTTAAGGCTGAAAGAGCAACGGCGATCGGAACCCATAATTTACCCTTGTAATAAGAGGTGTTGAAAAATTGATAAACAAAACCACCCAAAACAGCCACAGCCAAAGGTAAAAGCAATTGAGCCTCCTTCTTATAAATCTTCAAACCCTGATATAAATTCCAAAATATCAACCCACAAAAAAGCGCAAAAGACATAGTTCCCAAAAACCCTGTCTCAGCTATTAATTTCTGTCCGATCCCATGGGAGTCTAATGGATCACCATATTTAGCCACGAAACGAATATTATTATCAACCAGCCCCACAAAAGTTCCTGGTCCATAGCCAAGCAGAGGATGACTTAAAAATGCTCGCCAGGCAATTTGAGTTAGGAGCAATCGATTTTCCGTAGAACTAACATTTTCAGCCTGCAGACGATCCATTCGGATAATAAACGGCACCAAAATCATAATAGAGATAATAAGTGCGAAAAGAATATTCTTGTAGTTCCACTTTTTACGTTTTAAATAAACCGTATCTAATAATAAATAAAGTCCGGACCCCAGACCCAAAACAATCCAGGCAGTACGAGAGAAAGTTCCGATAGTCACAGCCATTAAAAACAGAAATAGGATATTAATAAATCGGTTGAGACGCACAGAATGAGACCAATGCTTTAATGACAAAACTAGGAAAGTAATAATAACTAAAAACTCGGCCAGCAAATTATGGTTCTGCCCGAAAGGATAAATTCCACCAATTGAGATTGGCTGAATCCGAAAAAAATCATTATACCAATCCTGATAAGTCAAAGAAATAATTCCAATAATCGCTAGCCCCAGACCAGAAATAACCAGAGCGATAATAGTGTTTTTCAGAATCCGCCCATCTTTAATAATATTATAAGGGACGGTCAAATAAACTAAGTAGAAAAACAACAACCAACGAATCGTATACCACAAAGAAGATAGGAGGTAATGACTGAACAGGGAGGAAGTCAAAATAACAACCACAAAAATTAGAAACGGTTGCCATAATGGTAAGATAATCTTTTTCCAAGCATCATTCCCTTTCAAGAACAAGAAGAAATAATTAATAGCAAAAGAGATTAAAAGCAAGAGGGCCACAATCTCCACAAAAGAAGCACTCAAAGAGCCCCAAGTAAAATTCCAATCAATTATTGGCAATGAAAAAGCTAGAATATAAAGGCCCCACTCTAACTTAAAAGAAAATAATAATAGAGTGGATATAATCCCCAAACTAATAATTGCCAAAATTAAATTGGACTGAGCCCAAAATAAAAATGCTATCGACAGAAGAGCTAAAAATATAAACAACGGATACTTGGCTCTCATAATCTTTAATTAAAAATTAATATTTACAAAACGGTCAACCTCAAAAACATCTTGACCTCTAAAAAAATCGCCCAGAGCCTGATTAATATTAGTAAAATTACTAGAACTATTATCAACCTCCTTATTGAATTTAAGATCAACATCCAAATTCTTAATATTATTACCAGGTTGCTTCTGTAGATACAAAGAATAATTGCCAGAATTAGCTTGATTAACAATATTAGAAGGTAGGCTATATTCAAAAACTAAAGTACCTGACTTCCCTGGCTCAACAGAAATAAAGCCACCAAAATAAGTTTTAGCTGCTTCCGGGCGACCAAAATTTTCCTCACCCTGAGAAACAATTCCATCACTTAACCCCTCAGTCTTAATCAATTTACTCCCTAGCGGCACATAAATTCGAGCATAATTACGATAGCGAGTAGTCTTCCAATCAAAGCCGCCAGTATGTCGATAATTAATAACCACCCGTGCCACTAAACCATCTTTACTAGGCGCGACACTATATGTTAATTCTTTTTCCATCACTCGATCAGTTTTAAAAGCTGCCAAATTAGCATCAACTAACATCAGATAATCGCCGGAAACAGATTTAATTTCTCCACTCCAATCTAAATTACGGGCCACGCCCTGAATTTGTGAATCATTAAAATGGAATAGAATATTTTTCTTTTGAATATTAGTATTTAAAGTCCCAACTAAATCCAAATAACGATCAGCTGACAAAGAAAAAAGGCGATTCTTTAATTCTTTTAAAATATCACCAATGACTTTCTTGCGATCCCATTCTGAGATCCCCTTTTCTGAATAAGCTACCTCAACTTCATATTGAAGTAAGTCGGTAAAATTATCTTTATTATACTCCTGCCCATTCACTGTTATCGGTCCAACTAAATATAGTAAATCAGTTACCAGGCGAGGGGTAATAGCAATCACGCCAGCAAATTTTGGCACTGCCTTAATCTCTGGATCAGAATTATATTGAGCCTCTGCCCGATAGAACCATTCAATTTTAGAAGCGCTAGTTGGCCAATCAGGTGACCAATTACTATCACGCAAATACCAACGATCAAGATTTAAGTATTTTTTAATTGGATCAGGGGGCACCACCTTGAAATTAGGATCTAAGCTAGCCGGCATGTCTAAGTGATAAACATCACTAGTTTTAAAGTTTACCAAATCACCTAAACTAATTTGCAATACTCCTAAAGTCCCCAAAAAACCACCCGTCGGCCGAAGCTCGTCACTATTTTGCAGTAGCACCAAATAATTAGCCGAATCAGGATAACCAGCTAGTGTCGGAAGTAGTTGAGAAATAGTTAAAGTTTTAGACATTAATTCGGCTCCAATTTGGAGCTCATCTTTAACCACTGCTATTTGTCCTTGAAGCGGGCCAAAAAAACTAGAATTATCAACCTTTTTCAAATCCATTAAAGCTAAATCCAAATTAGCCTTGACCCCATTTAAATCCGGAACTGACTCATAAATTAATTTTAACACCTCTCTTTTATCTTCAGGCTTTAAATCAGAAAAGCTAATTCCGGGCCGAGATTTAAAGACAGCATCAACTTTTTCCAAAATAACAGTGCCTGACGATAAAGAGCGAGCTAAAACTTCGGCTGTCTTGATCAAATATTCTAAGCCCTTAATCTGTTGGCCCAAAGAATCAAAACGCTTAACCCAAAAATTATCCTCTAATTCCTCCAGACGACTAAGAGCCGAAGCTAAATTATCTTCAGCTGAGCTAGAATAAATAATAGCAGTGGCAAAATCATTATTTTTCAAAGATTCTAAAGACTTCTGTAAATCAGATTTAGCTGAGATACTGGTAGAATAAACCTTGGTCAAACTCATGGCCGAGGAAAAATTTAAAAGCACAAAGAGTAATAGAGTCCCAGAAACGATTAAAATAAAATAGCGCAAATAATGAGTCATAAGTATAAGTTATTGTAATTGAGATGAATTATTTTTTTCAGGAAGAACTAGTTCCCACTCATTAATTAAAATGATCTTTTTCGACTCTAAAATCTGACTTAAAAAGACATCAACAATCTCTTTGCGGAATTTAAATTCATTTTCATCCATTACTGTATAATTTATCTCTCTTCCCAAGTCAGCCTCCAACTTTTTAATCAAACCAAGGAGTTTAATTTTAGGAACATTAGCAACTAACAATAAATCAGTTGGGAAATCATTCTCGGCCACAAAAATACCAGTCAGAATTAGTAATTTAGGTCGGCAGATTTCCTGCAACTCATTGAGAAAATTCTGACCAACCATAGTTTGAGCTTTAAGGACTAGGGCTCTAATTTCCGAGAACAAAATAAAGTCTTTATTGACTTCATAATATTTTTTATCTGACTTAGAAATCTTAGCCGGTAATTTATCCCCAGCATTATTAGACTTTGAATCCAAAAGTATGCTATGATGATAATCAGCCGAAACTAATAGGCCACAAGCCTCAAGATGTTTTAACTCTCGTCTGACTGAATTAACTTGCAGGCTTAAATCACGCGCCAATTGGCGCAAATAATATTTTTCTTCGGCATTTAATAAAAATTGCCTAAGAATTTTAACCCGAGTTTTGGAGCCGAAAAAAGCTTCAATCATAATTTTATAATATTTCCTTATTTTATAGTTTTATAGTATAATATTATATCATATTAGCCAAAAATACAAGCCGACAAACTATGTACACAAAAATTGCTCCCATCACTATCAACACCGAAAAAAAGGCCAATGGAGTGGCTAAAATTTTCATTGCTGAACCAGAAACCGACCGAGAACAATTAGCTGGTAAACTATTTATCCTAATTGAAGTTGAGGCCAAAAAAAATGATGCTAACAAAATCATTAATTTTGTTATTTCCGACATCAATGAAAACTACTACCAAAATGAAAAATTGATACTCCGTGAAAAGATTGAATCTTTGAAAATTGAAAACATCTTTGAAACTGTGCTGGTTAAAACCAACAAAAATCTAATTGACTTCCTTTCTAAAGAAAAGATCACCCTTTCCCCCAAAAGCATTAATGCCACTATTGGCATTATCTTCGGTAACGAACTTCACTTCTCTAATATCGGCACCAACCAAGCCCTGCTACTATATAGAGAGGACGCCGACAATAAATATAAGATGATTAACGTTGAGAAGAGTGAAGACACTAAGGATCTAGGTGGAGAAAACCTTAATTTCAAAAAATTATTTTCTTCAATCATCTCTGGAGAAATGCCAACCAAATCCTATTTTATTTTTACCAACGAGGCTCTATCTGAATATCTATTTAATCAGGAATTGATTGAAATTATCACCAAGTTAGCTCCCCTGGGAGCCGCCGAACAGATAAAAAATACTCTTTTTAAAATTAATTCCTTTATTCCATTCTTAGGAATAATTATCAAAAATAATTCCAACCATGAGGAGCCGGAAAACATGTCAGAATATCGTCAGATAGAAACGGCTAGAATTATTTCTGACTCCAAAATTTCCAGTCTAACCACTACCGAAGAAAATACTGAGCAAATTCTGACCCCGGCTAATATTGTCAGTGCCCAAAAGATATCTGGATTTTGCCTCCAAATGCTTAAGAGAATTAGTCCCTTAAAACCCATCCAAAAGATATTTAAAACAATCTTCAAATCTCAAAGCTCACCGGCCAATATTCAAGCTACGGCTTTAGACAAAACAGCTCTCTCGGCTAAAACACCGAAGACTAACCCAAAGATAAAGAAAATAATGTTAATTATACTAATAATTGCCTTATTGGCTTTCTTGGCTAACCTAATATTTCAGAAAACCATTACTAAGAAAAAAGAACAATTAAAGGAAAGTATAACCTATGGAGAAACAATTAGGCAAAAAGAAAACCAAGTTGATTCCTATCTTCTCTATAATGACGAAAAATCAGCCAAAGAAATACTGGCAGAACTAAA
The DNA here is from genome assembly GCA_041679025.1 of Patescibacteria group bacterium. Classification (GTDB taxonomy): domain Bacteria; phylum Patescibacteriota; class Patescibacteriia; order Patescibacteriales; family UBA12465; genus CG1-02-41-21. Next base: position 1,040 of record JBAYNC010000050.1, on the reverse strand, counting down.
AAGCTATCTTGACCAAATTCCTGAAAAAAATAAAGCTGAAATTGAGGGTTATAATGAACTCATTGCCAAGTTTGAGAGTCAAATGTCTCAAGTCCAACATATTACTAAAGTGGAGCAATTAAAAACTATTACCGACTTCTCCACTATTGGTCCTGATTTAAAGATAGAGAATATTGTTTTAGTTAATGACAAAATCTACGCTTCGGATAATGACAAAAAAACTATCTATCGCTTTAACACCAAGGATAATGTTGGCTCAGTTATTAACTCCGGTGAAATTAAAACTCAATTAAAATATCCGACTCTGAGCAAGAGTGGGTTAGTCTACTACTTAGATGAAGGCCAGATTATAGTATTAAACCCGCAAGACGAGAAGTTATCTATCAATAAGATGAAAGTTGTCGATGGTCAAAACTTAATTGGGCTCTATAATTATAACGATAAATTATACGCCCTCGATAAAGCCAAAAATCAACTATATCGTTATGTCCTGACTAATAATGAATATCCAGTAGCCGAACCTCGAATTAAGAGCGCTTTAGATACTTCCGATATTAATTCCTTTACCATTGATAATGTCGGCGCCAAAGAAATTGTTGGTACCGTTTATTTTCTCAAATCATCAGGCGAGGTCAAGAAGTTCTATAACGGCTCTGAACAGAAATTCGCCATTGACCCTCTCGAGCCAAAATTATCCAATCCGACGATCATTAAAGTCTTAAATGATATCTATATCATTGACCCAAGTAATAAGCGTCTAGCCGTCTTTAGTAAAGATGGAAAAGCTAAAAAACAATATCAGTCCGATCAATTAACCAACCTGAAAGATATAATTATTGATGAAAAGAATAAAAAGGCCTACCTCCTTAATGACAATGCCGTTTTAGAATTACCTCTTTAAAATTTAAGAAATTGATAATAAACTACCGAGCCCTTACGGACTCGGTATTTTTTATAACTCAAGCTTCGCTTGTCCGCTGTCTTCTTGGCCTTGATGCTGAATATACTTCTTGATCTGTTCTTCGTCCAAGCCCGCCGTT
>JBAYNC010000049.1:0-7534 GCA_041679025.1 Patescibacteria group bacterium | reverse complement strand
TCAGCTCTGTCCATAAATAATGACAAATTGAAGCTTCCCGAAACTGCTGGATAAGGAAATTTAGCAATAACTAAAACTAGAAGTAATGACATTGTCAAAATAACTAAGTACTTTAAACTTGATCCAAGAGCAGTTTTAATTCCGCTTCTTTGCCAAATAACAATCAAAACCAAAATTACAGAAGCCAGAAGCGCTAGCCAAAAACTACGCGACAGAGAAATAATTATTCCTGTCCAGCATAGTGTTAAGAAAATCCAGACAGACCAATCCCCTTTCTCTTTTAATTTCCAAGCCAGAAAAGGTGAGGCTAATAATAGAAAAATATGGGATTGAAAAAAAATTCGAAAAAATCCTCCACTTACTGGAGTGATTTCTCCCACCCCACTCAATCTTACCCAACGGTAAATATCCGGCAAGAGACTTGGAATATTATGAGTAAAAAAATAAAGTAAAATCAGAGTTTTAATAATTAGCCAACTCACTGAAATAATGAAAATCTGTTCTAGTCTCTGCCAATTATTCACCTTGTTCTTACTAACAACAAAAACTTCATAAAGCGGTAAAAGCAAAGAAAAATAAATCCAGCCGTTAAAATCAAAAAAGATATTAGAAAAATTATGTCCTTGCTTTAAACCGTTTAACAATCCAAAAATAACCAAAACACCTAAAGACCCGAAACTCCAAACTAAAGCTGATTTTTTGATTCTTCCCCAGGGGAACTTTCTCTCTTTTAACCAGCGAGAGATAAACGGGACCAACCAGATGACCATCACTATTAACCATAGGATTATTCGAAGTGAAATTTGAGTTCCCTGTGATTCAAAATAAAATAAATAACCCTTAGAGCCAATAAATAACTCAATCAATAACAAAAATATACCATAATCCAAGCGGTAAAGAGTTAGAATTAAGACTAAAAGAGCAATAATCAAAGTGGCCAAATTATTAAATCCTGGAACGTAAAAGGTGAAGATTGAAAATAATTCAATTAAAAAAATTAACCCTAAAATTAACCAGCCCTGACTATTAAAAATTTTTTTCATATTTTTAAGCTAAGTTATGCTTAGCCTTAACAATTTTAAGGGCGCGTTTATATTTTTTGACTGTCGGCAAAAATGGTAATAATTTGTAGGCCAGAGCCGGTAGCCAGGAACTGATAGTTCCGCCGGGAGAAACTTTGAATAACACTTTGTTAATCCAATAACCACCGTGACCTTGTTCTAGCATGGTTAACCATAAATCCCAATCTTGTAATTTCTTGATGCTCTCATCCCAGCCAGTTGTCGGAAAATCATTGCGGCGAATTAGAGACATAGTATGGATATAAGGACCTTGTTGTAATTTAGTGGCATCATATGGACCTAATTTAAATAATTTACTTCCCCATAGAAAAGAAGAATAAACATAACTAGCTTCGGGATGACCACTAAGCTCATTAAGCATCGTCTCTAGAGCTTCTGGGACCAGAACTGCATCAGCATCACAAAAAAATAAATATTCTCCACGAGCTTTATGCCAACCATTGTTTCGTGCCGATGGAGCTCCTTGATTTAATTGATGGATAATTAAGAAGGTATTAGTTGAATTTGTTTGACTAAGAAATTTTTCCAAGACTTCATCTAGGTGATCAGACGATCCATCATTAACAATAATAACTTCAAAATCTTGATAAGTTTGTGAAATTAAACCCTTCAAGGTTGCAACAATCTTGTCAGCTTGGTTATAGACAGGCACAATAACTGAAATCATAAGTTAGGAATTAATTTCTAAATAAATTTGCTTAGCTTGCTTTTGCCAATTAAAATCAACTCTAGCTCGAGCTAATCCTTTTTGTCCCAAAGAGTCCCTTAGCTCATTATTATTCATTAATTTTTCTAAGCCGATAGAAATATCATTAACGTCCTCAGGATCAACCAGGAGCCCGTTTAAGCCGTTTAAAACAGCGTCTGATACTCCGCCGCTATCTCCAGCTAGAACTGCTTTTCCGGCTAAATTAGCTTCCAAATAAACAATACCAAAACCTTCAAAATCTCCGGCAATATTTCGAGCTGGAAGAGCGAATAAGTCACAAATCTCCAACCAAGCCCACTTATCTTCTTCGCTAATAGACCCGACAAAAGCTACTAAATCATCGAGACCTTTGACATGACAGATGTTCTTTAAGTATTCTTCATCTGGCCCAGCCCCTAAAACAATATAACGCCAATCGGAAGTTTTTTCTCTTCCCAATAATTCCAATACCGACAATATAGCATCAACACCCTTTCTTTTAACCAGGCGACCAATGGTGATAATCACCTTCTTGTTAGCTAAATTATGTTTATATCTTAACTCCGCTATTCTTTGCGGATTAACATCTAAAGCCATTCCGACTCCTGGGTTAACCACTATTATTTTACCAGCTAGTTTTGGAGAAAAATCTCGAACTAATTTAGCCACGTAATTGTTGGCGCAGATTATTTTTTTTGACCTTCCCAAGATTCTTCTGGTCAAAAATATCTTGCGCCAATTAATAACTGAGAGCGGAAAATCCATTCCGTGTAAAAAGACCGCGTAAGGCTTTCTGAAAAGGAGACTAAAAAGATAGGTGACGCTACCTAATGGCAAAATTTGTCCCACCAAAATATAATCAATTTTTTCAGACCGAACAAATCTTTTTAAGTCTTGAAAGTATAAAATATATTGAAAAGGACTAGGAAAATATTTTCTAAATAGAACCTTAAAATTACTAGCCTCTGGCCAATTCTTTTCTAAATTATAATAATAATTGGCTACCCCGCCATTTGTTGGTGGATATTCTAAAGTGAACAACAAAGTTTTCATATAATTAAATGATTTCCTCAGTAATGGGCGTTGAACTTGGTTTCTTAAATGAATGAATAATATAATTAATATCAGCTTTTTTAAATCCGCCCAGTAGATAAATTAGGAAAAAATAGATTACCATTGATAGTAAGGTAATAATTACCAAGGGCAAAAATGGTTTTAACCAAAAAATAATCAGCGACATTAGTATTGAAGCTACCAGTGCTTTCATAAATACTAAGATGTTTCGTTTAGGGCTATAGACGATAATCTTTTTGACCCAAATAATCCCCAAAATAAACATCAATAGATTAGTTAACAGGACTGTTATTCCAGCTCCCGTAGCTTTAAATAATGGAATTAATATCACGTTTAATATAATACTCACCACCATCACAATTAACATATTTAGAGTATTTCGACGTTGCCTGTCGCAAGCGTTAAGGAGTGATCCGATTGGAAAATTAACAAAGATAAAAAACAAGGCCACGATAGTAACTTGGAGCGGAATGGTTGCTTCAGAATAATCACTTCTAAAAATCAAGATAATCTTGTCGGCGAGCATTATCACCCCAAAAATAATTGGCAAAGAAATAATAATCAAATAATTCATGGCTCTTTCAAAAGCAATAGTCAGTTGTGGTCGATTAGAGATCCAATAGGTACTCATGGCCGGATAAAGCGAGGCGGTAAAAGCCAGTGGCAAAAATTGTAAAGCAAATATAATTTTGAAAGCTACTTGATAAAGACCAACATAATAATCTCCGGCCATAAAAGACAGAAAGACTGAATCGAGATAAGTATAGAGACGTTGGAAAATGGCAAACAAGGCAAAAGGTAGACTAGTGGTAAAAATGGATTTAATTAATTGAACTTCGTATAATAGCTTTAACTTAATTTTAATTCGATGACGTAAAACCCAGAAAGAATAAATAAAATTATAAACACTAGCTAAAACTAACGAACCAATGATTAAACGCAAATTTAAGTTTAAATACATGGCCGCCAAACCAAATATCAAAACAATCAACTGGAAGATGATTGATGAGATGCTCTCATATTTTAAATTATGAAAACCTCTGATGGTTGCAAAAAAGGTGGTTGAGAATGAGTCCAGGACCATACAGATGATGGAAATATAAACCAAATCTTTAATTAATTGATCATAATGGAGTAAATTAATTGTCAAAATTACCACCAGAGTAGTTAAAAAAGTCAAAAAGACCTTTACACTTAAAATATTACCCAATAATTTCTCGGCCGCCTCTTGTTTCTTGGCCACTTCCCTAGTCAAAAAATTAATAAATCCTAAGTCAATAAAGATCGCAAAAATAGTGGTAAAAGAGATGGCAAAATAGTATTTTCCTAAGTTTTCTGGACCTAAATTTCGAGCTAAAAAAGCAAAATAAGCAAAAGAAATCACCTTTTGTAGAATTAAGGCGATGGTCAAGTAAGATGTATTTTTAGCGATGTTATTTATTTTAGTCATCTAAGGCTTATTATAACATAATCAGGGATAAAATGTTAAGACCTAATTAAAAACAGGCCTTCTAGGCCTGTTCCCTTCTAAAATTAAATTTTTATAAGCTTAATTTCCCCTTTAGATCTTAGCTCTTTAGCCATAGTCTTTAGATCTTCGTCGCGAGCCGCCTCTCTTTTATTAGAAATCGTAAAGGCCGTAAACTCTTTTAAATACCGAATAATAATTGGGGATTCTAATGATTTTACCAATCCACTTCCTTTAAATATCAAGGACAGATATTTAACTGAACCGAAACCTAGTGATGGTTGAATGTAATTAAAATCTAATTTTTTGAAAATTTCTTCAACTTCTGTTTTATTAAAATCTCCGAATTTACAATCTTCAATTTTAAAGTCTATATCAACATCTTTTTTCATTTGAGATAACTCACGAGACATTAAAGCAGACTCTTTATTTTGCTTTAGCATTTCTTTTACTTTTGGCTTTAAAACGGCAGTATCTGTTGAAAGTTCTTCATAAAGATTTTTTATATTGTCGTATCTTTGTATTATTTCTGCAGCTGTTTTTTTGCCGATACCTTCAACCCCCGGGATATTATCTGATGGGTCTCCAATTAGAGCTTTAAAATCAACCATTTGAGCCGGTTCTATACCAAACCTTTCTCTTACCTTATTTATATCATAAATAACAGTATCTCGTATCCCTTTCCCCATAGTGTAAACTTTTGTATTTTCATTAACTAACTGTAAATTATCTAAATCTCCAGATACAATGTAAACTTCTAGATCTTTTTCATTTTTTGTTAATTCACAAATTGTAGCTATTAGATCATCTGCTTCAACACCTTCTTTAGCAAAAACTGGTATTTTAAGAGCCTCTAAAACTTCTTTTGTAATTGGTATTTGTGAGATAATTCCTGATGGCGTTACTGGTCTTTGAGCTTTATAATCTTTAAACATATCGTGTCTGAATGTTGGCATCTTGGTATCAAAGCAAGCAACTATGTGATTAGCCTTCAAATGATTTATGGCTTTAAATAAAGTCAGTAAATATCCATAAGTAGCTCCAGTTTCTTGTCCTAGTTTATTTGTTAGTGGCGGTAGTGCGTGGAAAGATCTATGCAACAACGCATTTGAATCAATAATAATTAATCTTTTTTCCATGTTTATTTTATACACACGCCATTACTACACCCATTAAGACAAGTGTAAATATCAACATATTTATAACCATTGGCACAATAATATTTATTTAGCGTTGTAGAATTAGTGCAGGTATCCGTAGTTGTAGATGGTATCATACAATTGGATTGATTCACGCAGGCAATAAGACCAGTAACGCTTGTTTTTGTGTAATAATCTTTTGTAGTATTTGGAGTGTATGAACAATTTACCGGAACGGACGTGCCCTGGGCGTAAACAGGAATATACAAAACATTTGATGCATCGCCGAACCATTCTGTCCCTTCTTGAACCATTTTAAATTTTAACGGATATACTCCAGGTGTGTTTGGAGCTGTAATTGTTACGTTAAATGTTACATTACTTCCTGGTGCAACATCGTTTAACACAGCAGTGCGAAAAGCACCCCAAATAGATCTATCAGGAGTATTGTTTTCTCCTAGTTTATACCCTTTGTCTTTGGTCCAGATCCTTTGGCTGTTGTTTTGGAAAGTTATTGATAAATTTAATTTTTGGCCCGGAGTTAAAGTTACAGGCACAGAAGTCTGACTAACAAATTTAGCGGAGTTAGGAAGAAATTTTACATCAAAAGTTATTGAATCTGCTGTTTGAGAAATGATAGGGCCTATTATCAAACCATCTTTTGCGTCAACGAAAGTATCAGTTTCTTTCAATGAAGCATTTTCGAGGGTATTATCAGAAGGAGACATATTTAAAAGCTGGGAATAAAACGGCATATATTCCCCACTAACAACTGCGTAATTAATGAATAGACCTTTGTAGTTAAATTTTGACAAGGCATCGAAGCCTATTGGTTGTCTATATTCAATATAAAAATAATTACCATCGGCTAGTTTAATTTTAGCAGATTTAATACCCGACGATGTTTCAATAGGATTGATGGTATAAACACCAGATTTATTGATTGTTATACTTGAAGAAGAAATCCATCCAAGCAATTCTTTAAAATAAGCATTGAAATGCAAACCATATCGAGCTAAACCCATTCCGTCATAGAAATTTCCATATTCTATCATAGGGCATGGGAGAGAAAAAATTGTTTGACCACAATTCAAGCTATTTGCGTGAAATAATCCCATACCATGACCCATTTCATGAATTGCAACATAATCGAGTCTTATCCAATCTTGACCGCTATAATTGATTGTATCTTTCAAATTTTTGCCTCCTACCGTGGATACAGAAATGTTATACATTGTCCCATTTATTTGATGAGGAAATTTCCTATCACTTCCGCCTCCTACAAATGGGTTGTTAATAATGAGAATGATCCTGCTATATAAACCAATGTCAATATTATTATTTTTAACAATGGGACCAATATTTGAGAGAGTTTCATCCAAGTTATTAGGAGTATTTATAGGTATTATGAACCATCCATAAGCTCTCCCCGTGAACCAGGTCTTTCCGTAAGATTGCTCTTTATAAAAATTATTGAACGGACCATTAAAAATTCTGTCTTGTGCCCATTCAGAAGTAAAAGGATCAGGCCCAGAATCTAAGTATTTTACTAATAGTACTAAAGTTTTTTGTTCACCCAATGCTCCATCAGTTGGGCTGGTTAATGCCTTAGCTCCATCATTAGAAACAATAATATCGCCATTGATAATACTATAATTAGGCACTGTATCTGCTTTGATTGCTTTTATATTCATGCCTTGATAAACCCCTATTGTGAAAGCGATAAGGAAAATTATAACTTCAAAGGAAATTATACTTATAGATATTTTATGACTTACTTGTTTTTTTAATAGAGAAGTAATCATTAATTTTAAATTAAATAATAAATTATTTTATTATATCACTTTTTAAAAATAATTTCTCGTTTGGTTTTATCTATAAATTTAAACTCAATCAATAGTATATTTTTAGGTAAAGCTTTCTTAATTTTCTCTGGCCATTCAACTGCCACAATATTTTCTGGATTAGAAATTATATTTTTCCAATCTAATTCTAAAATATCTTTTTCATTTTTCAATCTGTAACAATCTAAATGATATAAATTAGTGAATTTTGAATTTTGAATTTTGAATTTTGAATTTGT
>JBAYNC010000048.1:0-7558 GCA_041679025.1 Patescibacteria group bacterium | reverse complement strand
TTAGAATTGATCGAAAAAGAAAGGTGGCGGTTACTTCTTTAATGCGAGCTTTTGGTATTGTAACTGATGAAGAAATCAAAAAGTTTTTTGTTGATATTGATGTTGTTAAAGATGCTGACGAGCTTGGTTATATTGACGCTACTTTGGCTAAAGATGCTTCTCATGATGAGGCTGAGGGTTTGCAGGAAGTTTATCGCCGTATTCGCCCAGGAGATTTAGCTACGGCTGAGAATGCCAAGTCATTAATTCATTCAATGTTTTTCCGTTTTGATCGTTATGATTTTGGTCGCGTTGGTCGTTATAAACTAAATCGTCGCTTTGAAGAAAATTTACCAATTACTAAAGAAAATAGAATTTTACGTCACGAAGATTTAGTTAATATTGTTCGTGAAGTTATTAGATTAAATATTATTAAAGGAGAAGAAGACGATATTGACCATTTAGGCAATCGTCGCGTTCGAGCTATTGGTGGCTTAATCCAGAATCGTTTTAGAGTTGGTTTGGCTCGAATGGAGCGTATTATCAAAGATAAAATGAGTACTTCTGATATTAGCACTTTGACTCCAAATAAATTAATTAATGCTCGTCCAGTTATCGGTGTGGTCAAGGAGTTCTTTATGTCCTCTCAATTATCTCAGTTCATGGATCAAACTAATCCACTGGCTGAGTTGGAGCATAAGCGTCGTTTGTCCGCTATGGGTCCTGGAGGTTTGACTCGGGAACGAGCTGGGTTTGATGTTCGTGATGTTCACACTACTCACTACGGTCGTATTTGTCCGATTGCTACTCCTGAAGGTCCAAATATTGGTTTAGTCGGCCATTTATCTAGTTACTCTAGATTAAATAGTTATGGCTTTTTAGAAACTCCTTATCGTAAGGTTAAACATGAGAAAGGCAAACATCTCGTGACTGATGAGATTATCTTTTTAGACGCCTTTGAAGAAGAAAAATTTATTACTGCTGATGCCACTGTCCCGCTTGATAGCAACGGTAATTTTTTGGTTGGTCGTTATGATGTTCGAAAATTTGGTAAGCCAGCCACAGAAGATGTTGAGAGTATTGATTTAATCGGCGTAGCCGCTAATCAAATTATTTCTATTGCCACCTCTTTAATTCCATTCATGGAACATAACGATGGACAACGTTCTTTGATGGGAACTAACATGCAACGTCAAGCTGTTCCGCTTATTAAGAGTGAAGCTCCGGTGGTCGGAACTGGTGTTGAAGCTCGAGCGGCTCGTGATAGTGGTCATGTTGTTTTAGCGGAAGAAGATGGTGTTGTGGTTAAAGTTGACGCTGCCACTATTGAGGTTGAAACTAAGAAAGGCAAAATTAATCATTACAATTTAAATAAATTTTTACGTTCTAATTCGCTGACTTGTATTAATCAACACCCTCTTGTTGATGTTGGTGATAAGGTTAAGAAGGGCGATGTTATGTCTGACGGACCATCAATTGATAATGGTGAGTTAGCTTTGGGTAAAAATGTTTTAGTCGCCTTCATGACTTGGGAAGGTTATAATTATGAAGATGCGATTATTATTTCTGAAAGATTGGTGAAGGAAGATGTTTATTCTTCGGTTCATATTGAAAATTATACTATTGATGTTCGTGATACTAAATTAGGTCCAGAAATTATTACCAATGATATTCCTAACATCTCAGAAGAGAAATTAAAGAACTTGGATGAGGATGGTATTATCAGAATCGGAGCCGAGGTTTCTTCGGGCGATATCTTGGTTGGTAAAATTACTCCTAAAGGTGAAACTAAATTAAGTGCTGAAGAAAAATTATTACGAGCTATCTTCGGTGAGAAGGCTAAAGATGTTCGCGATTCTTCTTTGTATTTAGAACATGGTGAGCACGGTAAAGTGGTGGATGTAAAAATCTTCTCTCGTGAAGAGGGTGACAAACTTTCTACTGGTGTTTTGAAATCAATTCAGGTCTCTGTGGCTAACTTAAGAAAGATCCAGGTTGGTGACAAGATGTCTGGTCGCCATGGTAATAAGGGTGTTATTTCTAAGATTGTTCCTGTTGAAGATATGCCTTACATGGAAGACGGGACTCCAATTGATATTATTTTGTCTCCTCTTGGTATTATTTCTCGTATGAACTTGGGACAATTATTAGAAACTCATATGGGTTTTGCAGCCAAGAAATTAGGTTATCGTGTCGCTACTCCAGCTTTAAATGGTCTAAAGGAAGAAGATATTAAGAGTGAATTAAAGCGAGCTGGATTGCCGGAAAATGGTAAGGTTAAATTGCATGACGGAAAGACTGGCAGTGCTTATGATCACGATATTACTGTTGGTATTAAATATGTTTTGAAATTAAATCATATGGTTGAAGATAAGATTCACCAGAGATCTATTGGTCCTTATTCTTTAATTACTCAACAACCTTTGGGCGGTAAAGCTCAATTTGGTGGTCAAAGATTTGGTGAAATGGAAGTTTGGGCTCTGGAAGGCTATGGCGCTGCTCATACTCTACAAGAAATCTTAACTATTAAATCGGATGATGTTACTGGTCGTTCTAAGGCTTATGAAGCAATCATTAAGGGTGAGGAAATTCAGAAACAAAATGTTCCAGAATCGTTTAATGTTTTAGTCTCAGAGTTGAAGGGCCTTTGTTTAAATGTTGAGCTTTTAGGTGGGACTCCTCGCTTAACAGAAGAAGAAGAAATTGAAGCCGAATTAAGAGGCAAGAAGATATTAGAAGCTGAGATCGTCGAATCAGCTGATGACCTAAATGCAGAATATAAAGCCATGACGGAAAAAGAAGGTCTTGCTCCCGAGGAGCTCTCCGGATTGTCAGTGGTTAATCCTGAGGAATAAGTCAAACCCTAATTATTTATTAAACCATAATTAAACATATGCTTAATCCTATAAAAACCAGTGACTTCGATGCCATCCGTCTCAAATTAGCTTCCCCAGAAGAGATTTTGTCTTGGAGCCATGGTGAAGTAATTCGTCCGGAAACGATTAATTATCGGACTCAGAAACCAGAGAAAGATGGTCTGTTTTGTGAACGTATTTTTGGTCCAACTAAGGACTGGGAGTGTGCTTGCGGTAAATATAAGAAGATTCGTTATAAAGGTGTGGTTTGCGACAAGTGTGGTGTTGAGGTTACTCGTAGTGTTATTCGTCGAGAGCGAATGGGTCACATCACTTTACAGGTTCCAGCTACTCATGTTTGGTTTTTGCGTGGTTTGTCATCCAAGATCGGTTTGATTTTGAATTTAAGTATCCAATCATTAGAGAAGGTGGTTTATTTTGCCAACTTCATTATTACTGATGTTGATGAAAATTTGAAAGAAGCTACTTTAGAACAGATTAAACGAGAGTACAAGAGCAAAAAGAAGAGTATTGAAGATGCTTATGACCGAGAATATAAAGATGCTGGAGATAAGGTGGCGAAGGACCAGGCTTTGAAGATGAAGGAAGAAAAGATGACTAGCCTGGAATCAGATTTCGAAGAAACTAAGAGCGAGTTGAAGGAGTTAAAACCACTTTTGATTATTACTGAACAGGAATATCAGAATTTAAGTATGAAGTTCGGTCATTTGTTTGAAGCTGGTATTGGCGCCGATGCTATCCGTAAATTATTGTCTAAGATTAATTTAGATAAGAGTGTTAAAAAATTAGAGGAGAAATTAGAGGGCGCGCAAGAGGTTAAAAAGGAGAAGTTAGTTAAGCGTCTAAAATTATTAAAGAATTTTAGAAATAATAATATTCGTCCGGAATGGATGGTTTTAAATATTATTCCAGTTATTCCTCCAGATTTGCGACCAATGGTGGCTCTTGATGGTGGTCGTTTTGCTGCTTCGGATTTAAATGATTTATATCGTCGGGTTATTAATCGTAATAATCGTTTGAAGCAATTAATTGATTTAAATGCTCCAGAAGTTATTTGTCGGAACGAAAAGAGAATGTTGCAAGAAGCAGTTGATTCCTTGTTGGATAATTCTTCTCGTAATACAAAGACTGTTACTGCTTCCACTGGACAGAAGAGACAGCTCAAATCATTGGCTGATACTTTGAAAGGTAAGCAGGGGCGTTTCCGTCAGAACTTATTAGGTAAGCGGGTAGACTATTCTGGTCGAAGTGTTATTGTGGTTAACCCTAAATTAAATTTGGATCAATGTGGTTTGCCGAAGATTATGGCGCTCGAACTCTTTAAACCATTTATTATTTCTAAATTAATTAAACGTGAAATAGTGCATAATGTTCGTAGTGCTTCTCGGTATATTGAGGCTGGTCATGATGAGGTTTGGGATATTTTAGAAGAGATTGTCAAAGGTGCTTATGTGCTTCTAAATCGTGCTCCGACCTTGCATCGTTTGGGTATTCAAGCTTTCCGTCCAGTGTTGATTGAAGGTAAGGCTATTCAAATTCATCCTCTCGTCTGTACTGCTTTTAATGCTGACTTTGACGGTGATCAAATGGCCGTTCATGTTCCTTTAACAAAGGAAGCTGTGGCTGAGGCTCGGGATATCATGTTGTCTTCTCATAACTTATTGAAACCGGCGACTGGTGATCCAATTGTAACCCCGTCTCAAGATATTGTTTGGGGTGCTTATTATATTACTTTTAATGATGATAGCTTCAACACCAAAGATGATAAAGAATTACATGCTTTCTATAGTGAAGATGACGCCATCTTGGCCTATGAACATAAGTTCATTAATTTACATGAGCCAATCAGGGTTATGATTGCTCCTAATGGTTTGGTTCGGACTACTGTCGGCCGGGTAATTTTGAATACTATTATTCCAGAAAAATTGAAGTTTATTAATGAGGTGGTTGGTAAGGGTAAATTAAAAACTTTAATCCGAGAATGTTTAGCTGTTTATGGCGAAGCTGAAACTGTTAAGTTTGTTGATGATCTTAAGAACAAAGCTTTTGACTTCATTACTAAATCTGGTTTGTCTTGGGGCTTCGGCGATTTACCTGATCTACCTGAAAAAGATGCTTTAATTGAAAAAGCTAATGTGGAGGTTGAGAAGATCAGAGAACAATATGAAGAGGGCTTGTTGACTGAGAGTGAGCGCTACGGAAAAGTTATTGAAACTTGGACTAATACTAAAGAAATCATTGCTGATATCTGTAAGAAGAGTTTGGTTAATGTTTTACCACTTTATTCCATGATTGAATCTGGTGCTCGTGGCTCTTGGTCACAACCAGTTCAGATTTTGGGTATGAAAGGTTTGGTGACTTCTCCTTCTGGTGCCATTATTGAACTTCCGGTTAAGGGTAATTTCAAAGAAGGTTTCGGTGTTTTGGAATACTTTATTTCTACCCACGCTACTAGAAAAGGCTTGTCTGATACGGCCCTTAGAACCGCTAACGCTGGTTATTTGACTCGTCGTTTGGTTGACGTGGCTCAAGATGTGATTGTCACCGAAGATGATTGTGGCGATACCGAAGGCTTTATCTTCAATAAAAAGGAATGTGAAGATAATAGTGAAGATTTCTTTAAGAAGATCTCTGGTCGTTATTTGGCTAAAGATTTAACAGATAAGAAAGGTAAGTTAATATTGGCCGCTGGTTCAATTCTAAATGAAGATGCTATTCGGACTATTAAAGATCTTGATATTGAGTCTGCTTGTGTTCGTTCGGTTTTGAGCTGTCACTTGCACAAAGGTATTTGTGCTCGTTGTTATGGTTATGACTTAGCTTATAACAAGGAGGTTAAATTAGGTACTACTGTCGGTATCATCGCTGCCCAGTCTATTGGTGAACCTGGAACTCAGCTAACCATGAGAACCTTCCATACTGGTGGTGTGGCTGGTGCTGACGATATTACCCAAGGTCTACCTAGAGTTGAAGAAATTTTTGAAGCTCGTCCTCCAAAGAAGAAAGCTTTGATGGCCGATGTCGATGGTTCAATTAAGATTGAATTTGGTCAAAAGACTATTAAAGATAAAGATGGCAAGGAGATTGTTGTTAATAGTTCTCAGGAAAAGATTTTGAAATTGAATTATTTAATTAAGGATGAGGCTGGAAAAGAAGAAGAGGCAATCCAAGAGTTTGTTATTCCTCGAGGCACTATGATCTGGGTTAAGGACGGTGATAAGGTCAAGAGAGGTGATCGTCTAACTGAAGGTAGCTTTAACCTTAAAGAATCATATGAACTTCGTGGTAGATTGGAGACTCAGAAATATATTATTAAGGAAATTCAATATGTTTATTCTTCCCAAGGTCAACCATTAAACGATAAGCACATTGAGATTATTGCTCGGCAGATGTTCTCTCGCCATTTGATTAAGGAAACTGGTGATACTAATTTACTCCCAGGTGAAGTGGTTGAAGAGGAAGTTCTGTTTGAAGCTAATAAGTTGACCCCTAAGAAGCCAGCCGAAGCCTTACGCCTATTGTTAGGTATTACTAAGACCTCACTTTCTACTGATAGTTTCTTGTCAGCTGCTTCGTTCCAAGAGACTCCTCGTGTCTTGATTGAAGCTGCTGTTTCCGGTAAGATCGATTATCTTGAAGGTTTTAAAGAGAATGTTATTATCGGTTGTTTGATCCCTTCCGGAACTGGTTATAAAGGTAAGAAGAAGAGAGAGATTTATCAATAGTTTGATATAAATAGCGAAAAAGCACCGTAATTGGTGCTTTTTTGTTGTTGTCATTTGACAGTATTCATTATTTATGGTATAATATGTTTATATAAAGTTAAGTTCATTTACAACGTCATGGCCAATTTATTTCTCAGTTAAGGGTCGATCCCTCGATCTTGAACTGAGAAATGAATTAAATTAATAACAATATAAAAACCCCAAGCCATGAAAACAAGAATGTATTTTATAATTATTATAAGTCTGTTGGTTATTTTTTCTACCAGTTGCCAAAAATCTAGAGAGTTGCAGGTGTTCAAAATATCTCTTTGGGAAAAAGATCAATATTCTAGGACGGCAACTTACGGCCCCAATAATCCTTGGGAATATAAGTTTAGCGTTCTTTCTACTGAAAATTTAGACACAACCACCGTCCTTAATTCCGTTCGCCACCAGGGTAGATATATGGATCTCGTTGGTAGAGACATAATAGACACCACCAAGACAAGATTTCTTTCCAAAGAGATAGTTTCTATCTCTCAATTTGTAGTTCCTCCCTATACTGATACTACTTGGAAATATTCAGTAGAAACTCAGAAATGGTGGCGAGAGTGTGCGGTCAATACCTCTTTTGTTACTTATACTATCAGAGAGTGTGGTAATACTGATGACAAGGTAGCATGGTTAAAAGAGCAGATCAAAGATAAAGAATCTATCTGCGATTCAATGGCTGTGGATTACATGGGGCGCCAAGAAGGGTGGCGCTACATGCCAATGTAGGGAAAAAACAATAAAAAAAGACTATCACTAAGATAGTCTTTTTTCTTTTTTCCTAGCTTCTTGGTGCTTTTTTGTTCTGGTGATTTCTGGTATAATAGGAATATCTTAATTTATGAAGAATCTTTCTTTTCGTCTTAAAACTCGAATTATTTTATGGTCAATTATTATTTTGACTATTTTTATCTTAGTTTATTTAGCAATTATACCTTTCGGTAAAAT
>JBAYNC010000047.1:0-7561 GCA_041679025.1 Patescibacteria group bacterium | reverse complement strand
TATATTAATAGATGATGACCACCAGAAAGTAGCAGTTCCATTCTCATAAAATAACAAGTCTGTGTAAAGATAGCCAGTTAATATTCCTTGAAAATTAGACGATCCACCCACTCTTAACTTGGGACTAGCGTTGGCGCAATCAAAATCTATTCTGGAAGCATTACAAGTATTTGGTGGGTCGTATAAATATTGATCTAAGGCATTTTGTTCAGCATCGGTTGGAATATGCCAACCAGTTGGACAAATGCCTTGAGCGCCAGAGGCTTCAGTATATTGCATTGCCTCATCCCATTGATATAGTGCTCCGTCGCTCTGGCAATTACTATAAGTATTATTATAGCAATATTTTTCCAGGATACTATTATTATTTTGTCCGGTTGCACCAGTTATTATATTTCCTATATTTAAATTTTGCTTTAGCCAGCATTGCCCATTAATATTGACTGTGTCGTATGTGCATTTATCATAATATGGAGCGCTTTCATTGCAGGTGTATGAACCAATATTATTCATAGCTACTTGATTAGTGCCACAGATAAAAACATCAGCCTCAAAATTAGCCGTCACTGAAACATTGCCGGAAACATTAGTATCGGTTCGAGGATTAGAGGTTGAAGCATCACTCCAATTAACAAAATGATATCCAGTATTTGCTACTGCCGTGACCGCTGATCCACTATCACCATAATTAACAGTCTGAGGTGATGATCCAGTAATTGAGCCATTAGATCCAGCCGCATAGGTCAAAGTATATTGATTGATAGCAAAATTAGCGGTGACTGAAACAGTTCCCGAAACACTGGTATCAGTCCGAGGATTAGAGGTTGAAGCATCACTCCAGTCAACGAAATGATAGCCAGAGTCAGCAACAGCTGTAATCTCAGTACCATTTTCACCACCATTAACTGTTTGAGGGGTTGCTCCGGTTAGTGACCCGTTAGCACCAGCAGTATAGGCGAGAGTATAGGTTTCTATAACAAGGGCTTCGGTCGGACAAGTTTGGTTTAATATTCCTTGGGATGTAGCGCATTTTTCTCCGGAGGCAAAATTACCAGTTGTTTCTGATACACAAAAATTTAATTCATAACTTTCACCATTATTAGTCGCTAAATATGAATACTCATTATCCGGGCAAGTATTATCATTTCTGGGGGTGGGATTTTCTGGCAGTTTCACCATATAAACTCTATTAGAGCTTGATCCTACAAGTTCTGATCCAAAAGTTAGTGAAGCTGGATATCGACCCTCGTCACGAAAATAGAGTTCGAGAGTATTTTGAACCTGAGTAATATCACTGACTCTTTTGGCATCGCGAGCCTTTTGACGAGCGTTACTAAAAGAAATAAAAGCAGTGGCTAAAACAATGCCGATAATAGCGAGAACTATTATGAGCTCTACTAAAGTAAAACCTTTTTTTGTTTTGCTTATTAATTTATTGTTCATGTTTTTTAACTTAGTCTTGGAAAAAGCGATTCGCTTTTTGTTATTTGCTTGGCGCTAAATTGCTCCTTTATTTTGCTCGCCGTCTCAGGCATAAATGGTTCGAGCCAATAAGCAATGTTTAGGATGTTCTGGGCGATTGGTTTTAAAATAGTCTTAATCTCTTCCCTGTTTTCTAATTTCCAAGGAGTTGTCTGACTTAAAAATTCATCACTCTCCTTAATTTTGTCCCATAAAGCTTTCAAAGCTTCACTAAAAGAATATTCACTCATTTTTTCAGTAAATAATTTGGCTAACTCTTCATCGTTATTGATTTCTAATTCAAGTTCAATAGAATTTTTTTCCAGTAAAGTAGCGGTTCGAGCTACTAAGTTACCGAGTCCGTTGGCCAGATCGGCATTATATAATTTGCTTAAATTTTCTTCAGAAAAATCACTGTCTTCAAAAGCTTGAATTTCTCGTAATAGATAATAGCGAGTGGAATCAGCACCAAATTTATTTACCAGCTCAATTGGGTTGATGACATTTCCGAGCGATTTGCTCATCTTCTGCCCGTTATTGGTAATAAAGCCAAAAATTAAAATTTGTTTGGAATTAGGTAGTCCGGCTGACAAGAGCATTGCTTGCCACATAGCGGTTTGTTGGCGCAGATTATCTTTGCCACAGACTTGTACTCCGGGCCAGAAAGATTGAAACTTCTTCTCATCTTCGGGCCAACCCAGACAGGAGATATAATTAATCAAAGCGTCAAACCAGACATACATTACTTGGTCTGGGTCGCCGGGAACATCAACGCCCCAAGGCATTTTAGTTCTCAGCCGAGAAATAGAAAAGTCTTGCAGTCCTCCTTCGACGAAATTTTTGATTTCGGTAAAGCGATGATGCGGAATGATTAGATTTGGTGTGTTGTTATAGAGGTCAAGGAGTGGTTTTTGATAATTAGAAAAGCGGAAGAAATAATTTTCTTCTTCAATTATTTCCAATTCTTTGTCAGGGTGAAACTCGCAATGACCATTGACCAATTCTGATTCGGTCTTTTCCAGTTCACAGCCGACACAGTATTTTACCTGATAGTTTTTTTTGTGAATATCGCCTTTGGCTAAACAGCGATTCCAAAATTCTTGCGCAGCAGCCATATGATGTTGGTCGGTAGTGCGAATAAAATTATCATAACTGAGGTTAAGTAATTTTTTTAAATCATTAAACTTAGCAGCCAAACCGTCGCAGTATTCTTGAGTTTCCATTTTGGCTTCTTGGGCTTTACGAAATATTTTCAAACCATGTTCGTCGGTTCCAGTGTTGAACCAGACCTGATGCCCAGTTAGGCGCTTGAAGCGGGCGATAACATCGGCGCGAACAATCTCAGCAGCAAAGCCAATATGCGGTTCGGCGTTGATATATGGCAAGGTAGTAGTAATATAGAAATTTTTGTTTTCCGACATATGGTTAATTATTTTTTATTTTTGATAATAACAACAAATTCTCCTCTTTGAGCATTTGAGTCAGATTTAATTTCAGCTAATATTTTCTCAACTGTTCCGCGATAGGCAGTCTCATGCATCTTGGTTAATTCTCGTCCAATCATGATCTCTGAGAGCGGATCAATAATTACTTTTAATTCTTCTAAGAATTTAATAATTCGATGTTTTGATTCATAGACTACTACTGGATATTCACTGGCCTTTATCTTCCCCAAAAATGTCTGTCGGCCCTTTTTATGAGGTGGAAAGCCGAGAAAAAGGAATTTGTCAGTTGGCATGCCGGAGATTGATAAAGCGGCGATTAGAGCGCTAGGGCCAGGGATAGCCTCTATTTGGATGTCAGGAATGGCTTCAAGCACTTGATGAACTAGCTCCCCTCCTGGGTCAGAAATACCTGGAGTTCCGGCGTCGCTAATGAGAGCGATTTTTTTATCTTCTTTAATTAATTCAATGATATGATTGACCTTAGTAATCCCGGAATGATGATGAAACGACAAGAGCGGTACTTTTATCTCATAATGTTGTAGTAATTTCTGGGCCACCCTAGTGTCTTCGCTCAAAATTAAATCAGCCTCTTGCAAGACTCTTAGGGCTCGCAGAGTAATATCTTCTAGGTTTCCGATTGGCGTGGCAACAATATATAGAGGCATATAATTAAGCTAAGTCTTCCTTTCTTTCTTTTAGGTATTTAGTCCAATCTTCAATAACTCCGACGATAACCTTAAACGGAGCCTCAATAATAAAGTCTAAGACGAAGATGAAGATGTTAATTTTGGAGATATTATTAGAAAGGAATTTGCCGACAGCCACAATTGGCATATAGAAGAAATCAAAAATAAAGCCAAAGATTGTTTCTTTTTCCTCAATGATAATATATTGTTTGACGTCGCGCTTAATTCTGAAACTAAAAAAGCTAACGAAAGCCAAGAAGAAAAGGAAGATGGTAATACTGACCCAATTGAAGTTAATGGTATGAAGTAATTTGATCAAAAGAAAGACGGAGAGCGTAAAGGCGGCGGTATAAATCAGGTTAAATAAAATATTCATGAAATAATTACGCCTAGTAGTTTTCCGTAGGTAAATTGGTTGAAATTTTTGATTTTCCACGAAGGTAATTTCTTTAATGCCCTCAATTATTTTTTCGGTATTTTTTTTGTTTGGTGTCTTGGTAAACATAATGATGATCAGCAACAAGACGGCCGGAAAAGTAATATTGATAGCTAGTGATATTGGATTAATTACTTCACCGAAGAATTTAATGGCTGGAATCTCTAGTAATAAGACAAAGATTGACTTAGTTAAAAAGATGTAAATAATACTGCGCAAACCAGAGCGCCATAATTGGGCCTTAACTTTGGAATATTTTTTTTCACACCGCTCTTTGACTAAATTCAAGAAAGCTTTGGTATTCCCGGTGGCATTTTCATAAACCTTGTTAGGATCATCGGAAATGATTTCGGTCAAAATTGAATAGAATAAAGAATAGCGTCGAACAATCTTATCAATTTGTTTAACTAGCGGGTGTTTTAATTGTTTTTCTACTAAAAGATTAATGTCGTTTAGATTTTCGGCAATATAATTGATATCCTCTGAAGTAGCTTCTTCCCAATTATTATAATACTTAAAAGCAATGAAGCTTTGCATCTCTAAATCAAGTTTTAGAAAGTTTCGGACAATACTTAAATATATTTGAATATCTAGATCTTTTTGGTAAGGCAAGTCGGAGGGTAGTTTAATAACTTTAGAAAGAATTTCAAACATATTAGCCAGCGCTAACAACTTGATTTCATTGCGGTTTAGATTTTCTTCAATTTCAGTAGCCGCCAGAACAATAATCCAATTTAAAATTCGGGAGCGCTCTTGCCCTTCTTTTTCTTTGAGGTCTAAATGATTAGGATGGAATTTTTTGTAACGGTTTCGTAGTTCAATATATTTTTCCAAGAGATTGGCGACTTCTTTGATTTTAACTTCCTTGATTTTGTCGTTAGGTAAATAACCGGCCTGAATTAATTCTGTCAAAAGTTTCATGGAGATTTCTTGACTATTATATTCCATAATAGCGCCTTCAATAAAGATGTGGCGTTTTAGAATTCTTTTAATGGCATTTTTGCGCAATAAATGATCGTCGTCATAGTCGACGGCGTTTCTAATCTTCTCATATAAAAAAGATAATTGAGATACGATGTGGGAAACATGGATCTTGGGAATTTCATCATCATTGCCACCGGACTCAGATTTTTGTTTCTGGCCGTAGATAAATTGGAATAGTTTCTTAGTGTTAGGAGTCAAATTTAAAGAAACTTGATTTTTCTTGATTAAGTTAGGGCTAACCATATATATAATTAGTAATTATTATTCCCTCCTATTTTATCTTTTTTCTTTGTAAAAAGCAAATAAATTCGGTTCAAATCTTCTTGACAAGCCTTTCGATATCCGGTATTATATAAATGTACAAAATAATAGCCGTAAAAGGCTATTTTTAATTACTAAAATAGGTATATGAATAAACTTTCCAATTACATCAAGGACTCGGTAGCGGAAATGAAAAAAGTTACTTGGCCCACTAAAAAAGAAACTTACAACTACACTTTATTGGTTGTGGGTATTTCTTTGGCAACTGCCATCTTTTTGGGGGCTTTAGATTATTTCTTTAGTTGGGGATTAACTTTCGTTATCACTAAATAGTTAAAATTTAAGTCGAAAAAGGGCTTAAAAAATAACAATCATTATGGCTAAACAAATTTTAAACCAGGGGCGACGCTGGTATGTGCTTCACACCTATTCGGGGTATGAAGAGAACGTAGTTCGAAACTTAAAACAAAGAGTTGATACTCTAGATATGGGTGACAAGATTTTTAACGTTTTGGTTCCGACTGAGAAAAAGACTAAAATTAAAAATGGTAAACGTAAAATTGTAGAAGAAAAGGTTTTTCCTGGTTATGTGTTGGTAGAAATGATTGTGACTGATGAATCTTGGTATGTAGTTCGAAACACCCCTAACGTGACTGGCTTTATTGGCGTTGGATCCACTCCGACTCCGGTAGGAGATGAGGAAATTAAAGGTTTAATGAAACGAATGGGCCAAGAAGATCCTAAATTCAAGATTGATGTTGAGGTGGGAGACTTGGTTCAAATTACTGAGGGACCATTTAAGGCTATGGAAGGAAAAATTGTTAATATTGATGAAGCTAAAGGTAAAATTAAAGTTAATGTTTCCATGTTTGGTCGCGAAACCCCAGTGGAGTTAGATTTCTTACAAATTAAAAAAGTTTAATATAGAAATATTTTCGTCTGCTTCTACGAAAATATAAATCAAATTAATATGGCTAAAAAGATAAAAACCCTAATCAAGCTGCAAATTGTTGGTGGTCAAGCTAATCCTGCCCCACCAGTTGGTCCAGCTTTAGGTCAACATGGTTTAAATATTCAAGAATTTTGTCAGCGCTTTAATGAAGCGACTAAGGATAGAATGGGTGACGTTGTTCCAGTTGAAATCACTGTTTATGAAGACCGAACCTATAGCTTTGTCACTAAAACTGCTCCAGCTTCAGAGTTGATTAAAAAGGCGGCTAAGATCTCTAAGGGATCAGCTAAACCTTTAACCGACAAAGTAGGATCAATCACCACTGATCAATTAAAAGAAATTGCTCAGACTAAGATGGTTGATTTAAACGCTAACAATGTAGAGGCTGCCATGAAGATTATCGCTGGTACAGCTCGTCAAATGGGAGTCGAAATTAAATAAATTATTAATTAATTTGTGGGACAGCTTTTCTAAAATAGCTGGATAGAACCACGAACAAAAATTATGTCAAACATAAAAGCAAAAAAAACAACGAAGAAAGTCGATCAGAAAGAAGAGGTAAAAGTTGTCGCTAAGAAAACCGAATCTCTCTTTGATAATACTAAGTCATATAATATTAGTGAAGCGATTGAAATTGTTAAGAAGATTAACAAGGCTAAATTTGATGCTTCTTTTGAGGTTCATTTCCGTTTAGGTATTGACCCTAAAAAGGGTGATCAACAAGTTCGTGGCGCTGTTTCCCTGCCTAATGGTACTGGTAAGACAGTTAGGGTAGCTGCTTTTGTTTCTCCGGCTAATGAGAAGGCTGTTAAGGCTGCCGGAGCTGATTTAGTGGGTGGTGAAGAATTAATCGCTGAGATCAAAAAGACTGAGAAAACTGACTTTCAGGTCGCTGTTGCTGAACCAGAAATGATGAAGAATTTAGCTTTAATTGCTAAAATCTTAGGTACTCGTGGTTTAATGCCATCTCCTAAGAATGATACTGTTACTCAAAACCCAGCTAAAGCCGTGGAAGAATTAAAGAAAGGTAAGATTAGTTTCAAGAATGATGATACTGCTAATATCCACGCGGTTATCGGTAAGGTTAGTTTTGAATCTGATAAATTAGCTCAAAACTTCAGTGTTTTTTTAGAGACTATTAGAAAAGCAAAACCAAGTTCATCTAAGGGTGTTTATATCAAGAATGCTAGTGTTAACTCTACAATGGGTCATGGTGTTAAGGTCAGTCTTTAATTTATTTTGCAGATAAGATATAAAAAAATAACCCCAATCGGGGTTATTTTTTAAATGCCCAGGAAACCTCGTATGAGCTTTCCTTTGAAAGCTGGACGGCATC
>JBAYNC010000046.1:0-7611 GCA_041679025.1 Patescibacteria group bacterium | reverse complement strand
GGCGATGGCCAAGACAATTGATTTAGAAGTTTGGATTCCTAGTATGGGAATCTATAAAGAGGTTAGTTCGGTTTCTAATGCTCTTGATTATCAATGTCGTCGTGGCGCTATGCGTTTCAAAAACAAAGCGACTGGCAAAATTGAATTTATGCACACTTTAAATGGATCAGGTCTAGCTACTAGTCGTCTTCTGCCAGCAATCTTAGAACAATTCCAACAAGCTGATGGCTCGGTTATTGTACCAGAAGTTTTGCGTCGTTTTTTACCGAATAATATGTCGGTTATCTCTCTAAAATAATTTTTATGCTGGATATTGCTTTGAGTCTGATGTTTTATCTTAGTTATTTGGCTTTTCCGATCCTAATATTATTAGTTTACTTAGCTTATAAAAAACGCCGTTCCTTTTATTGGGTTCTGGCGTTTTTTATTTTGCTTTTTATCTACACTAGATTTGTTGAGCCTAATATTATTAGAATTGATCGTGAAAAAATTGATCTCGGGGGAGGAGGGAATGGGCTGAAGGTAATAGTGGCCGCCGATCTTCATATGGGAGTTTTTTCTTCGAGGCGTGACTTGAAAAGAATTGTTGATAAGATAAATAAATTAGATGGCGACTTGGTGGTTATTCCGGGCGATTTAGTTTTTCGGTTACCAGTGGAAAAATTTTCTGTTTTTTCTGAGTTGAAAAATATTAGATTACCTCTGGCCTTGGTTTTGGGTAATCATGATTGTGGCCAACCGGTTGGAGTGGATGTTTCTTCAGAGCTGACAACATCCTTGGCGGACAGTGGTATTGTGGTTTTGGATAATAAAGTGAAGGATTTTGAATTCAGGGGGAAACAGGTGAGATTGGTTGGTCTGAGTGACTATTATAATGATGATGCCAACTTTATGCTTTTGAGAAAAAATAATCCGGAACAGTTTCTGTTATCCTTGACGCACAATCCAGATTTGGCCTATCAATATCCTACTAATTCCCAAGCTGACATTACTATTTCTGGCCATACTCATGGCGGACAGATTCGTCTCCCTTGGGTGTATAAGTTGGTTATTCCCAGTGATTATTTTTTTGATGCTGGCTTATATCAAGTGGGTAATTATCCGGTTTTTGTGTCTTCGGGCTTAGGGGTGGTTGGCTTACCAATGAGATTTTTTCGCTTCCCGGAAATTAATGTTTTGGAGCTAAATTAGTTTTGACAAAACTATTTTTTCGTGGTAATATTGCGTTATATGAAGAAAATTAAGGTAATTATAAATATTGTTTTGCTTTTGACCATTTTTTGGCCTATTGGTAGTTTTTCGCAACAAAGTGCAATTCAACCATATCCACGATTGGCTAATTATTTTTTGAAGTGGACCATTGAAGATTATGAGGTAGAGGAGTTGGCCCGTTGGGATTTGTTAGTTTTGGATATGGAAGTCTCGGAGAATAGTCGGGCTAATGTTGAAAAGATTAGGGAGTTGAATCCAGATATCAAAATTTTAGCTTATATTACTTCTCAGGAAATAATCGGTGATATTTATCAAAACGAGTGGCAATTCTATGGTAACTTGCGGAAGCGATTAGTAGATAATATTGATGACTCTTGGTGGTTGAGGGATAAGGCGGGTAATCGAATCTCATTTTGGCCCGGCACTTATATGTTAAACATGACTAGTGGTTGTGGCAGCTCCCCGAGCGGTGACAAGTGGAATGAATATTTGCCAACTTTTATTAAAAGTGAAATTTATGACTCCGGATTATGGGATGGAGTTTTTTATGATAATCTCTGGGGTGATGTTACCTGGGCTAAGGACGGCAATATTGATATTAATCGTGATGGTAATATTAGATCGATTGCTGAAATTAATTCAGCTTGGGCTAGTGGAAATAAAGAGATGTTAGTTCGGAGCAGAGAATTAATGGGTAATAATTTTATTATCATTGGTAATGGTTTAGTTTATGACGGTTATCAACCATATCTGAACGGAATGATGTTTGAGAGTTTTCCGAGTCCTTGGGAAAATGGTGGGACTTGGTCGGGCTCAATGAATACTTATGCTAAAATTTCAGCTAAAAATCGTCAACCAAATATCTCAATTTTAAATACTTATAACAAAGATCGAAATAATTTTGCTAAAGTTCGTTTTGGTTTAGCTAGTACCTTAATGCAGGATTCCGGTTATTTTAGTTATGATTACGACAACACTAATCATGGTCAATTATGGTGGTATGATGAGTATGATGTTAATTTGGGCAAACCTCTTTTTCCGGCTTATAATATTTTAGATAAGACCGATGAAAAATTTAAGCCTGGTTTGTGGCGACGTGATTTTGAGAATGGTATCGCGATGCTAAACTCGACCGGCAAAGAACAGAAATATATTTTCTCCCGCGAAGAATTTGAAAAAATTAATGGTGGCCAGGACCCTAGTGTTAATAATGGCCAGATTATCAATTGGGTAAAGATTGCCCCTAACGATGGTGTTATCTTGCTAAAGCGTAATACGGAGATTATTAATAATAGTTTCTTCAATGGTAATTTTATTCGAGTTTATAATGATCAGGGGGCTCAAGTCAGAAATGGTTTTTTCTCCTATTTAGATAATTTTCCCGGCAACGAACAAATTATTGTGATGGATTTAGATAGCGATCAAGAAAAGGAATATTTAGCTAATGGTAATGGTGTTTTATCATTATATAAAAATGGTAAAAAGATTAAAGTCTTTAATCCTTATAAGAGTAAATTTAAAGGTGAAATTTCAACCGCTCTAGCTGATTTGGACAATAATGGTAAGTATGAGATAATTGCTGGAGCAGGTAAGGGGGGCGGACCTCAGATTCAGATTATGTCGAGCGATGGTGCTTTAATTGGAACATTTTTTGCCTATAGTAAAAGTTTCCGAGGTGGCGTTAATGTGGCCGGAGGAAATATTGGTGGGGACGCTAAAAAAGAAATTATAACTGGTCCTGGAGCAGGAATGGAGCCGGAGGTTCGGGTTTATGGTTCTAACGGTAAATTATACTCTAAGTTCTTAGCTTATGATAAAAAGTTTAGAGGTGGAGTTAATGTGGCAGTCGGTGACGTTAACGGCGACGGAGTGAATGAAATCGTAACCGGAGCTGGTGCTGGCGGAGGTCCGGAAATTAGAGTTTTTGATATTTATGGTAAATTACTTAAGAAGTTTATGGCTTATGATAAAAGTATCAGAACCGGAGTTAGGGTTATAGTTGAAGATATGAACGATGATGGCGTTGATGAAATTTTAGCTAGTAGTGCTAACTTTTAATTTTTTAATTAGTTTTATAATTTAAAAAAATATGCGTAAATTTTTTCGAGCTCGTCACGAGAAGCATTATAAAAATAGTAAATTTCATTTAGTCGCTGATATTACTTTTGTTTTGGTTGTTTTGGTATTATTTGTGGCCTTTATTGCTATTAGTAATTGGAAGCCAAAATCGAGCATTGTCCTCGAGTCTCGGCCCCTTAGTGAAAGCGTTAAAAGTGGAGAACTGGAGTCATTTGAGCTTAGTTACCATGCTAATAAGGATAGTACTAATAATTTTTTAGTAGTTAAATTACCTAATAATTTTATCTTAGATAATGTGGAACCGGCTGAAAGTTTTGATCGTAATTCTAATACTTTTTATATTAATGATTTAGACAAAGGAGGAGATGGCAAAATAAAAATTACTGGCTTGGTTCTGGGTGAAGTCGGATCTAAATCAGATTTTGGTTTTATCTTTAATTGCTCTGAGTGTCCTGGTGGCGTGATTCAGTCCTTGCCTTTTGAAATTGGCGGTTCAGTTATCAGTGCTAACATTGAATTGCCAGAAAATATTTATCGGGGAGTTGAATTTAGTGGAATGTTAAAAATAAAAAATAATAGTCAGCGTGAATTAAGAGATATTCAGATTAAAATTAATGACTCCTGGCAAATGAAAGGTGGCAACGAACTTAGTTTGGACAAGATTGGCAGCGGGGAAGAGCGGACTATTAATTTTGTGGCCTCAACTAAGAGCAGTAAAAATAATGAAGCGTTTAGTTTTGACTATTACCTAAAAGTTAATAATGAATTTTTAAAGCAAGGAACTTTTAATCGCGATCTGACGATTAAGGATCCTAACTTTAAAGTTTTTATTGATACTGATCAAAAAATAATTAGTTCCGATGAGGATATTATTTACTCCATAAGTTATCAGAACCAAGAAAACATTTCATTGTCTGATATTAAGTTCAGTTTATTTTCCGGCAATCCTAATTTTAAAATAATTAGTTGGTCGTTAATAAGTTCTGATCCTCTAATTAAAGATCAGGGAAGTTCATTGACTTTAAATAAAAATTTAGAGCCAGATAGTGGTGGTCGCTTCAAGGTCCGGGTTAAGTATGCTCGGGTTAAAGCTGGAATTAATGAAGAGCTTTATTTAGGGCTCAATAATCGTTATAATTTAAATAATCAATCTCTAAGTTATGATTTATTTTCATTGAGAACCAAAATAAATTCTCAACTTAAACCTAGATCCGGAGCCTATTATTATAGTCCTCAGGGCGATCAATTAGGAGTTGGTCCGCTTCCACCGCAAGTTGGCATGGCTACTAGTTACTGGATTTTTTGGGAAATAGAAAATATTGGCAATGAATTGGAAAATTTAATTATTTCAGCTGATGTCCCCGAAGATATTGTTTGGATGGACAATAAGAGTTTGTTGGCTGGATCTTTGCATTATGATGAAACCATTGGTCGAGTTACTTGGGATGTGCCAGCTGTAGCAAGTCGAACCGAGAGAGGGCAATACCGGGCCGGTTTTTCTTTGGGTGTTATCCCCGAAAATAAAGACTTAGGTAAAACTTTAATATTATTACAGAATATTAAATATACTGCTTTGGATAAGTTTACTGATCAAAAAATATCTGGCTCTCTCAAAAATCTTTCTACTTCTCTTGATGCTGATATCTTAGGCGGTGGGAAGGGAAAGGTGGTTGTAGCTGATTAATTTATGATTAATTTTTTTCGTAAAATTTTAAGGCCCAAGTATGAGCCTTTAAATCGAATTGAAATTATCAAGCAAAATTTGCTTGATAATTTTGCGTATTTATCTTCGCTTCAAAGAGGAGCCGAGATTTTTCCGGTTTTGAAATCTAATGCTTACGGTCACGGCTTAAAAGAATTAGCTAAAATATTAAATAAGACATCGACTAAAATGGTCGCTGTTGATTCTTTCCCGGAGGCTCAAATTGTTTATAAGAATTTCAAAGGTCGGGTCTTGTTTTTAAATGAGATGCCTTTGAAAGCTTATAATTATTGTCTTTTTAAACGTAGTGAGTTTTGTGTTTATAATTCAGCTACTTTAAAATATTTAGCTAAGCATCATTCAGGAGTTAAAATTCATTTGTTCTATAATAGTGGTATGAATCGCGAGGGAATTTCAGATCTCCAATCATTTTTAGACGAAAATAATAAATATTTAAATCGAGTTCAAATTGTTGGTTTTTGTTCTCATCTCATGGCTTCAGATACTGACCCTGAAATGACTAGCAAACAGGAAAGTAACTTTATGGCCGCCTTAGATATCTTGCAACAAAATAAAATTTTTCCAACCTGGATTCACCTGGGAAACTCGGCTGGAATTTTTGTTTTGCGCAATAAGAGATTGACTGCCTTTAGGGCGGGGTTAGCCCTATATGGCTACAGTCCTTTAGTTGGTGAAAGCGAGGTTGATAATCATCTTAAGCCAGCTCTGAGAGTGGTTTCGACGATCATAGCTCGCCAAGCCTTGAAGAGAGGGGACAAAGTGTCGTATAATGGAAGGTATGAGGCTCAAGGTGATACTCAGATTGCCCTAGTACCCTTTGGTTATTATGAAGGTCTAGATCGTCGTCTATCAAATGAGGCCCAATTTCTGGTTCATGGTAAAAAGGACTTTTTAGCTAAGGTCGCCGGAACTATTTCAATGAATCTAGTTTGTTTAGATGCCGGCGATTATCAGTTTAAAATAGGGGATAGGGTGGAACTTGTTTCTCCTGATAATAATTCAGTTAATTCTATTAAAAATTTGTCTAATATTAGCCGAACAATACCATATGAGCAGTTGGTTAGATTACAAGGAAATATTCATCGTCAAGTAATATAATAAAATTATGTCTAAGAGGGAAGTCAGATATACCCATCGAGTTAGAATGGATTATTCTAAAAAAAGATTGGAAAATCCTTTTCATAAAACTCATCATCGAATTAAGCGGGATGAGTTATCATTGCGCCTAAAATTATCTTGTCTTTTATTTTTATTTCTATTGGTTGTTATATTGTATCTAATGTTTTTTTCAACAATTTTTAATATCAAGAAAATTCAAATTACTGGGTTATCTCGGGCCAATGCTAGCGAAGTGGAGGGAATGGTTTGGCAACAAAGTGAAGATAGTCGTTATTGGCTTTTTAAACAAAATAATTTATTGATTTTTGATAAAGATGTTCTGATTGGTAGTTTAATTGATAAATATCATTTTAAAGAAGTTGAAGTTAAGAGGGGTTTGTTTCAGACTCTAAAAATTAATTTAACTGAAAGGGAATACTATTATATTTGGCAAGAAAAAGATAAATATTATTATTTGGATAAAGATAGTTATTTAATTGATGAATTAGTAATTAATTTACCTCCAGTTTTAATTAATTCGGAAGTTGCTTCTAGCACTAATACTACTAGCTCAACCACTATCCCAGTTGTCCCTATAGATTATTTTAAATTAACTATCGGGGAAGCTAAAAATATTAGTGGTAATAAATATCCGATTATAGTTAATACTGGCGAAGAACGTTTTAGCGGTGACAAGGTGGATATAGACCCGGTTTATTTGGAGTTTGTTGATCAGCTTCAAAATTCAATTAAGACTAATAATGAGTCAGATTTATCAGTTAAATATTTTATAATTGATAAAGATTTCAATACTATCAAGGCCATGCTGGATAATGGCTTGTTAATCTACTTTAGTACCAAGGAGGATAGAGACAGCCAGATTAAAAATTTATTGGTATTAAAAAGAGAGTTAAAGAGTGATTTTAATAAAATAATTAAGAAAAAGATAGACCTACGTTATGGTGACAAGGTTTATTATGAATAAAAATATATGAATAGTGATAGTTTATTTAAATTCTTCTTTGGTTTGGCTGTGTTTGTTTTTTGTTTAGTGGTTATTGGGATCTTCTTGGTACTTCTAAAGATCATCTTATTATTTACGCCAGAGATACACCTAATGGGTTTAAACATCCTGCAGTAGCAGTAATTGTTTTTTAAATACTTATTAGTCCCCCTCTATAATAGGTGGATTAATATACATTATGCGAAGTATTGTCTGGCCTCTAATCTAGCTTTTATTTAGTCTTTTTGTCTTATCATCCTCTGCTAATTACTATTATTATCAATAAAAAAACCTCATTCTTTTTGAGGTTTTTGTTTTATAAAGTTAGATTTTGAATTTTTTCACAAATTATTTTTTGCATATTTGTGATTTTATTCCTCAATAGATCTACCTGTAGTGGCCTTGGTTCTTTTCTTAGATGTTGGTCTATTAATGCCCTTATTTCCGTTAATTCCCTGTTTTCTTCAGAATTTAGGAGATTGTTAGTGGGTATTAT
>JBAYNC010000045.1:0-7824 GCA_041679025.1 Patescibacteria group bacterium | reverse complement strand
TGTTACACCAGAGTTATCACTCTTACAAGACAAACTATCTTGCTTAGGATATAAACGACACTCTTTTGGAATATAAGAACTATCCGCAGCTTTCAGGACCGGCTCAACACTAATATCATCAAAATAAACATTAGAACCAGACCCATTACTAATTAATTGGATAGTCGCGTTGCCAGTCGATCCCGGAACAAATCGCAAAACCTTTCTCTGCCAACCAGAGCCCAAAACAATTGAAGTCGTAGTACTCCAGGAAGAGTTAACTCCAGAAACCTTTAAGCTTCCTCCCAATCCTCCAGTCGTATCGATGTTAATTAAAAAATTAATAAAGTATTCTTTGTCTTTAATAACTGAGAATGATGACAAAGAAGCATTAGAGCCAATAATAGCTAACCCCTTGCCAACTGCTGGATAGGAAATTTGTTTAGGTAAACCATAAGCTGAAGTGGTAGAATAATTTGGAGATGAAAAGCTGAAATTAGTATCTCCGGCTTCAAATCCCCAATTAGCAAGATTAGACAAATCTTCACCAACTTCACTCATGTTTGAGAGATAGTAATTATCCATTTTGGAATAACCGGCAATATTGCGATCCGATCCACTGTCAAAGGTATGTTGAATTTCAGGCTTAGTGACAAAACTCTGGCACCGACCAAAATCATTTAACTTATCACACTCACCCAGAGCATAACAAACTTCTTCTCCGGTTGTAGCATCGATACCCATACTCAAGCAGGACAACCATTTAGAACAAACTCGATTTGGCTTAACCTTAACCAAGACATTAGAATCAGCCGTACTGGTTGAGGTAATCGGAGAACCAGTTAAATATGATCCGCCATAAGCATTCCAGTTAAGGCCACTTAAACCAGCTGAACCACTTTGTTTTCTTTCGTTAAACATAATACAACCGGTATTGAAATCAGCGGCTCCATTACAACTAGTCTTATCAACTCCAGCTAATAATTTGTAATCAACCACAGTGCCTCTAACGTTAACAACCTTGTTTGCTTCTCCACCGTAGAGAGTACAAGAAACATTATTTAAAGAGTTGAACAAAATATTTTTATTGGTACTAGTTTTAGGGATAACAATTAAGTTGGTAGCAGTACCAAAACTATTATCCATTCCCAATATTCTAACGGTAGCCTGACAGGACAACGTAGTGTCATAACTAGCGCCGGAAGCATTAACCGAGAGGCTATATAATTTATTCTTTAACAAATAAATAGTTTGTTTCTGGGCTACAATTTGAGTGGTCGAAGTGGACCAACCATCACCGACAATACCATCCTTATTGGTATCGCCCCAACCTGGGTTGATAACAATATTAGGTGAGAATTCACTGACTGGATCAACATACTCAGTACAAGTTGAAGCCTTGGCTTCACAAACTCCAACCATATCCTTAGGTTGATAAACTAGATTGCCACCACCTAAACCAATAGTCTTTAATGAATCAACATTACAAAGATAATCATTAGAATCTAAAATACAAGTACCGAGACCACAATCGCTATCAGTGCTACAAAGTTTATTTTGAGCTTCAGTAATATTGCCAATAGTGTCAGTATCAATTTTATTATTACCGTTAAAGTCACAACGCTTGATTGCCTTCTTATACCATTTCTTCGGCAAGTTCATACCAATAGCATTGACTGGCTGACGCCACTGACAAACATTATCACCTGGGTCTTTAAAGTAGCTCGATTGTCCATCTAAATATTTCCACTCATCACAACCAACTTCAGCTTCACCACAGAGAGTACTCTCATATTTATCTGGATTATTCTTGATATAAGTATCGGTATATAGGTTTTGAACGGTAACATCTTGGTTGGTAACAACTTGGCCACCCAAACGAGTACAGCCTTTATTATCTGAACCGCATTGCTTGCTTTCATTATAAACTACATAGACCATCTTATCAGCCGAAACCTCTACACAAGAATCACTATCACTACTATCACATTGATTATCAATAGTACCACTTTCTCTGAAAGCCTCAGCCGCAGGATTAGCAGAATTATTAGTCAGAGACATTAGTTCACAACCAACAGCTGAATCTTGGCAGAGGCGACTGAAATTACGGAAATAATTTACTTGCTTATTCTTGTCAGTATAAGCGCCGCAACCTAAATTATAGTTAGCACCTTGATAGGTGTTAAAGGTATCATAATAACAAGAGTCTGGAGTTTTCCAAGAATCTTTGATTAAGTAAAAACGATCAGTCACCTCAGTTAAGGCAATGCTGTCTAAGAGAACACTGCCACTGGCCGAGAATAATAAAGCCTCCTGATCATTAACAGCATGATCGACTGAAGCTAAACTGATGGTATACATCTTCCATTCATTATTACCGGAAACAGTAATGGAACCATTATTTTGAGAATTAATATTAAAAGGTGAAGCCACTGTTCCATTAGACAGATAAGCATTAACGGCCACAGGAGAGCTAGCCTTAGCCAAGAACCTTAAAACATAAGCTGAACCTTCATTTACACTTTGACCAACTGTCACTCCAATACCATGAGCTGGTAAAGCATTACCAGATTGAGCCTCAGCTCCTTTAACCACCTTGCCCCAGAGACCCTTAAGAGCAGAAAAAATATTATAATTACTTCCAGTTGTTGAAACTGTTATTGGATTTAAATTAAAATTATTAGAGCCAGATCCGCCAGAAGGATTATATTGCAAAGAATGACCGTTCTTATTAATCGAATCAGACACCAAGGCACTGCTTGCCTGATTATAACTAGCCCAGACTCTATTATCTTCAAAATTATAGGCAGAAATAATTCTTAAGGTATTGCCATAATTACCATTATATTCACGACAACCATTTTCTGACGCGCTACAAGATTGACCTTCTCCCGGAATAGCTTGATAAATACAACCATTCTGATTTAGATCCCAAGTACCACCATTTTTACAAACATAACAAACATTATTTTGGGCGTCCCAATGTTGATTGCTGTTAGCGCAACTAGAGCTAACTGTAATGGTTTCATCAATTGGCGCCTCGCTAATACGATAAGGGTGACAATCATCAGAACAGGTAATAGTTTTAGAATACAGAGCATAATAAATAGCTCCATCTTTATTATATAATTCACGACAATCAGCATTATAATTAGCGCTAGAAGGTGAGGCATTATAAATCGCTTCACTACAGACAATATTACTATTGCCATCAACCTGATTTCTATTACCATCAAAACCGCCGACTGTTAATTTTGGTCCATTGCTCAAAGCTTGTAACTTATATGGTTGTAATTGGTATCCGGAACCGGCACTGCCCCAACTATAGAAGACACCGCATTCATTATTATCCGGCTTGATACATTGGCGCAAGGAACTATAGTATTCTTTCCCTTCACCACCTAGAGCCACTGAATCCAAATTAGTAAACTCAGTGCAACCCACAGCATTAGCACTACATTTAGTAGCGGTACTAGGAATAAAGTTAGCCGCTAAAGTATTTTGAAAAGAAGCGGACTTCTGGACATAGGAATCATAACCATCACATTCCGCTAAACAAGAATCGATTGGTGTCACCTTAGCTGGCAAGGTAAACCCATCTCGAACTGATTGATATAAATTACAATCAACCTCCAAAGCATTACAACGTCTAGTATAACTAGAACATTTAGCTGGGGCATTAGCCTTCAAGCGATAATCGGGCGTGGCTGAGTTAGGATTTTCATAACAAGTTAAAGCTAAGTAATCAGGAATTAATTTTTGATAAACTAAGTTGCTCTGATAATAATCACTATATTCGGTACCAAATTTAGCTAACTCCAACTTCAAACGATCGATCTGACAATCAGCCGAATCAATAGAAAAATAAACTTGATTATCGGTTAAGCCTAAAGGAAAATTATAGGTGATATAATAATAATTCCAATCAATACTTTCACCCAAATTAATTACCTTATTATCTACTTGGCTACTACCAAATACGGCCTGGTTACCGCCGACACAATTTTTAGCATAGAAAGAAAAAGTATAGGTTCTTCCAGAAATATTATAATCATTAGGACCAACTGCGATATTTTTAGATAAAAGACCATTGAGAGCCAAAGAGGTATTACTGAAATAACCACTTGGACTAGTAGTGGCAGAGTTAGGAGTAGAAACATTATTATCATCAGTATTAACATTCCAAGAACCAAGACTCAAATCTTCTTCAAAATCAGAATTAATTAAAAAATTATGACCAGTATCAGGATTAATTCTAATTAACTCGTTACAACCCTCTTGACTACTATCACAGACTTCAGCCTTCTTAGAAAAGTAAATATGATTTGTAGCATTCCAATTAATCTTATCCGAAGATGTAGTATAAGAACCAGAAACAGAGTATGGACGACAGCCAGTATTATCAGCCGTACAAGTACTGTAATCAATAGTGTTTTCTAAGTAGGCGACACTAGCTCCATTAGATTTAATAAAGCTCTGACAAGTATTATAAACTGCGTCACAAGAATCAGAAGTAAAATCCCAAGTTCTCTTCTCCTCAGTACAATAGCCATAAGCCTCACAAGTACCATCAGCCTTTTCCTTGATACAACTTTGTTCATCGGCGCAATACTCGTCAGCTCGAGTTAGAATAATTTCGCCCGGAATAGTTTCATCGGGTTGGCCCGAAACTCTGATTATTTGCTCTGGGGTGATAGTTTTGTCTAAAACCTGGTTGCCATAACCTTGACGCTTACAATAACTCAGAGGGGCTTTCAAAACCCAATTAGGATCGATTAATCCTTGGCACCAACTAGAAGGAGTAAAGCCCTGACTAAATTCATTGTAATTATCATTTGGATCAAAACAAGAAACCATATCCATTAAAGTCACATTGGCATTATTTTCTTCCGCTTTCAGCAAAGCAGTTTCCCAACCAACTGGAATAATTCGAAACTTTCTTAGAACAAGTAATGATCTCAAAGAATATCCTTGATTAAAATCAATATCTCTTTTCAATCTCCAAGTCTTATTCAATGACCCATCCTTAACCGCTTCAATTACTGTTTTTTGGTCTGAAATAGCTGAACTAAATTGGCTATCTAAAATACAATTAGTCGGACCCGGTTTAGACGGATCAGGACAAACAGATAACTCACTTAAAATATTATAATCACCCCGAGAATCAAAACTCGGTTTAATCATATCAGCCAAATTAGACTGCACGGCCGAAAGACCACCGGCGCTATTAGGATCGCAATTTGGATCATCCAAACAAGATTTATTTCGATTGCCATAATAACCTCCATCAGCTATGAGCTGAGCAATCTCGGCTTCAGTCTTATCTTTATATAAACCAAATGTTAAGTCTGATAAAACTCCTTTAAAATTACCACCAGCCAAATTCTTTAAAGCTTTATTAAAAGCAGTAGTTGCTAAGGTATTTAAAAATACTTTAGCAGCATCTGTCACTGGACTCTCACTAATATTAACTTTTTGAGCTTCGGCCGTAGTTTTTACAGCTGTTTCAAGTTGAAGCTTGGCCGATCTAGGAGCTTCAGTAGTTTGACCACCAATATTTTCATTCGGTAACCAACCCTCGATACTCAGGTCTGTTTTTTTCTTTTCCTTGGTATCAACAATCTCCTTCTTCATCCCATCCATCACGTCCATCGCTACTGTTAAATCACTTCCACCAACATCAAACATGGTTGATAAATTTTTTAAATAATCAGGCTTCCCCATGTCTTCATATTTTTTGGCAAGATCAGTTTGCCAGGTGTCCATCATGGTTGTAAATTTACACTTAGAATCTTTAATTTTTGCGCCATTAGCCTGGTCAACTAACCCTAAACCGATTTTGATTTTGACATCCAAATTAGGCTGACAAAAATTGACATTTAAATTACTAGCAAAGGCATCAATATAATCACCGGCCGCACTATCAGCGACATCAGCCAAATAATTACCAACACCCTTAACAGTGAATTGTGGTTTTTGACCATTAGCACCCGAACCAACCCAGGTAGCAGTATCATAGGCAATTCTCTTCAAAGAATTAGTGATAGCAGTTTGAACCATGGCTGAGCCAACCTTCTTTAAAGCCTTATCTAGCTTGTCAGTAACAACCTTGATAGCCTTCATTACTACAGTCACAGGACCACCAATAGTATCAACCTGCGCTAATGCCGGTCTAATTGGTACAGCCGAAAAAATAAAAACTAACACTAATGTTAAAAAAGTGCCTTTAAGAAAGAGACCCCTGGTTGGCTTTTTCATGTTATTTTAAAATTATTTTATTGAAAAATTTATTTATTTTTATTCTTGAGCCGCTTCCTGGTTCTTTAGTGACTCTTGATAACTAGCAACCAACTCTTCGTCGCTGATCTTATCTAAGTCAGCCTGAGCCATTCCATTATCCAAAAGTAATTTCCGTAAAACGGCTGGATCGCTTTTACCGCTTAGCATATCTTTAGCAGTTTGCTCTTCTTGAGTAATACCCGAAGCGGCACCATCCAAAGAGCTTGGAGTATCAGGAGTCGAATCGACAGGAGCACTAATCAAAGCACAGACTTGACCGGCTGGACAATTAGGGTCAGTACTATTTAAAATTTCATCTTTATCGCTAAAACCATCGCTGTCACTATCCTCTAAATAAGGCGAAGTATTATAAATATTAATTTCATCAAAGTCATTTAACCCATCATCATCACTATCCATTTTAGTTAAATCGGTATTATTTTTATCCAAGGGAGTATCAACTGTTTTTTGGGTAGCAACAATATTCCGGCTATACTCAAAAGGAGAATAGAGATTATAGCGAAATTGCAAAACTCCAAAAATCATTACCAAGACAGTAAAAGCTCCCAGAGAAATTAGAGAGACTTTTTGCTGTTGGCTGAGAGCATTTATAACTGGTTTCTGCTCAAAACCAGAAGGTTCACTATTACCTAGCGAAGATTGATTTTTAATTTGATTCATATGTCGCTATTATAACATAAAATGGGAAAATTTGGCAAACAAATTTAACCAATCTGAAAGGCTTAATTCTTGAGCACGAGACTTAGAATTATAACCAGTCTCAACCAGTATTTTTTCCACCTCTGCCGGGCTCAAATGCAGTCCATTTCCCAAATTATTTTTCAACATTTTTCGCTTAGCACTATAACCGATTTTGATCAATCGAAAAAATAGCTCCACATCAACTTTGGGAAGTTCCACCTCAGGCTTTAATACAATTTTAATCAAAGCGCTGTCCACTTTCGGCTGGGGCCAAAAAGCAGTTGCCGGAACTAAGCTAATAATTTCAGCCTGAGCATAGAATTGAACAGATAAGGCTAAAATACTCATATTTGGCACCGAAGCTACGATTCTCTCCGCCACTTCTTTCTGGAGCATCAGCACCAAGGATTGCGGTTTATGTTTGGCCGAGAGAAATTTCCGTAAAAAAATCGAAGTAATATTATATGGCAGATTAGCCACAATTTTATAGTCAAAGCCAGCAAAGAAATCATCCTTAATTTTCAAAATATCATCACTTATAACCTCCACATTATCAGTTTTCTGAGTGATAAATTTGGTCTTCAATAATTCAGATAATTTTTGATCTAGTTCGACTGCTATTACTTTTTTACTAATACTAGCCAATTTTTCTGTTAAAAACCCAAGGCCTGGACCAATCTCTAAAATAGTATCAGTTGGCTTGATGTCCGCAGCTGAAATAGCTAAGTCAAAAAAATCTTCTTCGATCAAAAAATTCTGACCCTTAGAGTGATCAGGCTTGATATCATAAAGAGATGATAGTTCTAATGTTTTTTGGAGGAGATCCATAAGTAACAAAAAATTATTATTTAAATCCTTATGGTA
>JBAYNC010000044.1:0-7866 GCA_041679025.1 Patescibacteria group bacterium | reverse complement strand
CTTTTCTGCCTTGGATATGCAATCTTGTATTTTTGTTTTTTTGCTTCTCTTTTTCTATGTATAATTCTGAAGCAAAGCCATTGGTTGGCGGTCTATTGGCCTTATCAGTTATTCAAATTATTGTTGCACTGCTTTTAGGTCATTTTAACTTATGGTCTAAAACAAGATTTCTTATTGTTGAGTCAGTTGGTTTATCTATTATATTGGCATCAGTAGGGGCGGTAACTGGAAGTTTGGCCTTGGTGGCATGTTTTGTAGCAACTTGCTTGCTGGTTGTTCTTTTACTTCTTGGTATTTTAATATTGATATCAAAAAGAAAAAAAAGAATTAAGTAGATTCAGGTCTGAGAGTTAAATATAATTTTTAAAGGGGCATAAACAGCCCCTTTTATTATTGGTGACATGGCTGAGCTAGTAGAGACTTGAGAAAATAAAAAAGGAAGTCTATTGCTAGTCTCCCTTTGTTTTAGTGTTTCGACTTGAACCGTTTTAAAAAAATTTAATATTTTCTGACAAACAACGCCCTGTTACTATGAGGCCAGCTGTCGCTAGGTAATTTTATCTCTTCCCATTCAAATTTTATTTTGCTCCATCCCAGGGGAGAGAATTTCTTTCTACATTCCAAAAATTTTAATACTGATTTTTGTTGTTTTTCATCTAAATCAGAATCTTTTAGCGCGATGATTATTTCGTCATCGCTTTTCCCTATATTGGATTTGATAAAAGCATCTTTTTTAATAGATTCTTCAACGGGTATTTCTTTTAAAGCGATGGGTTCTTCTCTCCAATACTGCAATACTAATTTTTGTTGGTTTTCATCTAAATTAGAATTTTTGAGCATGGAAACTATTTCATCTTTATTTTTTTCAGTATTAGCCTTAATAAAATTGATTGCGTCGACAACTTCTTTTGCTGTCATCGGTGCGGGTATAGTGAGAATTTTCATCTTTGTGTAAGTATTTGAGATTAAACAATTGGATTAATTACTAAAATCACCTTAAAACGAAGATGAATTTAACAATTAATCCAATTTAACCTTGTTTTTCAACGAGCCATAATTAATATCTAATTAAATCATATTTATATGTTTCTGTCAATGATGGTGTTAAAAATGCCTATAAATAAACAAAAAACAGGCTTTCGCCTGTTCAATGTTTGTGTGGGCACACAAGGATTCGAACCATAAAAGGGCAATTTCAGGAAAGGCAGTAAATATTGGTAAAAGTAGATATAAGCCAATAGATATGGGTCTAAGCGCATTAATCCATTTTAGTTAATTTTATATATATTAATACATCTTCATAACCTCTTTGGCACAATAGTGGCACAATTTTGCCGGGGCATTGCAAGGGGGGGGTATTGGAGATTTATTAAAAGGACAGTTTACCCCACCACCTAACTCACTATTGTTCCGATAATTTTTTATTGAATTACTGGTTTTTTGGGTGGTAGACAAAACGGTATTTATTTGATAGATTTAAAGAAATCAAATTATATGGAATCAGATGAAAAAATAGCAGAAGAGGCTAAAAATCATATACATATACTGTCAAAAAGCAAAGAATTGTATAGGTCTTTTGCTAGCGATGAAATTTATAGGCCATTTGGTGAGCCTCAAACATTTTTTATGGCTGGTTCTCCTGGCGCCGGTAAAACGGAATTATCCAGGCGTTTTGTGGAGGAAAATATCAAAAAAATAAGTAATCCCATCGTTAGAATAGACGCTGATGAAATTAGAAAATTATGCCCAGGATACAATGGTTCTAATTCACATATATTTCAAAGAGCGGTGTCGCTCGGTGTAGATAGATTATACGATTATGCGCTCAAGAAAAAATTTAACGTCTTGCTCGATAGCACCTTCTCTAATTATGAAAAGGCTGAAAGTAATATTCGTAGGGCCATAGAAAAAGGCAGAGAAGTTTATATTTTCTATATTTATCAAGAACCCATAGTCGCCTGGGAGTTTACTCAAAAAAGAGAAAAATTAGAAGGCAGGAGAATAACCGCCGAAGTCTTTTCCACCCAGTTTATATTAGCCAAGGAAAATATAAAAAAAGTAATGGAAATATTTAAGGGTAAAATAAAATTAACTGTTATTAAAAAAGATTATAATAATAACGTGGAAAAAACTTGGATGAATGTGTCAGGTATTGACAATTATATAAAATTTGATTACACTAGCGAGTCATTGTGTGAATTAATAAAAAATGTTAAAATAGAATAACAAATAAAAAGCTAAAAATATGCATATATTTTTTAATAAAAAAGAGAAGAAAATGGGCTTTTCGGCGTTGTCTTCTGGAGAAAAAAAGAGGATTATTGTAAAGGCGGCGAGAGATGCCAATAAAGACCAGTTGGAATTAGTGAGGGAGTTTGATAGAAAATTTGGAAATTTAAAACAATTAGACAGGCAATATAGATAGTTTGTAAAATTTGTAACCATCTCATCTAAACAAAAAACACCAGCTTGGTGTTTTTTGTTTGGTTTATTAATATAGTTTGTTTCTTATACCTCTAACTCCGTGAATCTTTACTCAAAATAATAATCCAAAATATCCCAATCTTTTGAGCTTCTATCTGAGTTATATTTATTTTTAGTATTTATCTTCCAGACCCCGCCATCTTCAACTGCAATGCCCCCGGTAAAACCATATTTTTGTTTCTTCAGCCATTTCTGCAATACCTCGGCTTTATATTTAGTATCCAAAGATTCGGCTGTGTCGCCAGCCTTAGTTTCTAAAATCATCAACTTGCTCTTCGTACGAACAATCCAATCCGGATAAAACATTTTTTCTTTGTTTTCTTTTTCGTTATAATAAGGGATGGCAAAAAACTCACTCCCAAAGTCCCCGTTTTTATACCACCATTCAACCTTATTCTTGGATTCAAGGTATTTAATAAACTTATTCTCATTAACCTTACCCAAATACTCCTTTTGCATATAAACGGGTTCTACGGCCGATTTTTTAGCTTTAACGACCTCGTAATCATCAGTATAGAATAAAGTTTTAGGGGGAATCTCTAATTTAATCAATTGGGAGGCTCTTTGTGATTTTCTATGAACCTCGAGCTCTCTAATCGGCCGATACTCTTCGAATGCCAGAGATAAAATAACTCTTAACTGGCTATCTGGTTTTAATAAATCTTTAACAATGGCTTTGTAATAATCTTCTCGCTTCATTTTTAGAATATAAGCGAAATAAACGTTTAATGCTGTCTTGACCTTTCCCCAAGAACGCTCAGGGGCAAACTTCTTATTTTCCTCCTCCTGTTGGGATATAATATTAAAGCATAACAGATTATATAAACGCTCTAAATCATTTTTAGAAGAATCAAGACTTAAATCTTCACCTTTATCTTTTATACTGGCAATGAAGTTATCATAATCATTAATCTCCACTCCAACAATTAAATCGTTTTTAATATTTAAATTATTAATTTCTATTTTCTTATTAAACTTGAGTTTTGTTTGGCCAATTGGCTCATCACCTTTAATCCCCAAGTATTTATTAGCAACATCCCTAAAGGTGTTTTGGAAAGTGTCTCCCAAATCATTATAATCCGTACGACTCATAAATACTGACTCAAAAATAAAAGGTTTAATGCCTTCCTTTCTGCGGCTCGTATAGATAGCTGGTTTATTCTCAATTTGTTTTTTGTCGCATTCGGCTAATATTTGGTTTCTTGCGTAATTAGTGTATAAATAACCAACATTTAATTCTGGCTCTGAATAATGTTGAGCTTCTGGCATTCTCAATATTCTACCAATAGTTTGAATATGAAAAACTGGGGTTTTAATTTCTCTAAACATCACCAGGATATCAGCTCTTGGGCAATCCCAGCCAGTCGCAGCTGCCTGTTTGAATATTAAAAAATCTATTTGAGAATCATTCCTTTCAATAAGTTCTAAATTTTCTTTTTTTTCTGATAACCAAACAGCGATACTAGAATCATCAACACCCTTATCTCTTAAAAAGTTTTTAACTATTTCTAACTTAGATTGGTTAAGTGTTTCTTTGGTGGCTTTATCATCATTGGGCAATTGGATTAAAACCAATGGATTAATACCCGTCTTTAATTTTTTATAAGCGTTTTTTAATTCTAATCGTTTCTGATAAGCTAATTCTAATAATAAAAATTCCTGGTCTAATTCTTTCTCCTTCACTTCCTCTAAATCTTCTCTTGTTTGAGTAATAATTTTTTCTTTTATTAAGCCCGCCTCA
Organism: Patescibacteria group bacterium; assembly: GCA_041679025.1. Taxonomy (GTDB): domain Bacteria; phylum Patescibacteriota; class Patescibacteriia; order Patescibacteriales; family UBA12465; genus CG1-02-41-21. The sequence continues at coordinate 3,641 of JBAYNC010000044.1, read as the reverse complement.
ATTACATCTTCTCGTTTAACCCGGATATATCCAGCTTTTTTATCGTCCAGGTCGTCATTATTAGGTATGTTCTTGGGAGTGGCTGTGATTTCTAAAATTATGCGAGGATTGATTAATTCCACCAGTTCATCTGCCAGGACAGTCTCCTTGTCTCTGTGAGCCTCGTCAACGATTAAAACAAGCTCCCGCCCATCTTCCTGGGTGGCCTTAATAAAGTTATCAAATGTCAGCCCCTGTTCGTTATCCCGTCTTAACCTTCGGCCCTCCTTGGTCGAGTCCTTAATCTTTTGCCAGTTAATAAAAAAGACATTATTTTTTTCTAATTTGCCACGATTCAAATCGTTTAAATCCAGTAAATCAATTTCGCTCGCTCCGCCGTAATAATCAAATAATTTCTTTTTGCTTTGTTGATATGATTCCTCGCTAAAACTAAACCATAAAAAGGCTTTGTCGGCATTAAACTGAGGGTCGCCAGTTAAATCTTTAAGGAATTGGGCAGCCATTATGGTCTTACCGCTCCCAGTGGGAGCTTTAAAGACTAACGATAATTTATGATTGCTGGTTTGCCAAAGTTCTAAAAATGATTTTCTTAATTTGGCGATGGCCTCTTCTTGAAATGGTTTAAGAGTAAACATACTATAATTTATTTATTTCTTTATAAACCTCTAATATTGGTTCGGGGATATCCTCAATTCTGATATTTTTATATTCGCTAAATTCATTTTTATATTCATTCTTGCCCCAGCTAAATATATATAAAATTGCCTTGTTATTTGTCTTTGTTAATTTACTAACCAAGCTCTGTAATTTTGTTTTATCTTCTTTAAAATAAATGGCTGTTTGTTTTTTACCGTCGGTAAATATTTGCCACCAATCATTTTTTTCTGTTTCTTCTAAAGTATTTTCCCTTAGGGCAATCATTTCGCCAGCTTGATAAGTTAATTTAATTTTACTTTCATCTGATATTTTATTTATGTGCTCCGTGCTTACAAAATCGGTTTTATAATATTTTAAATTACCACCAAGACCACTAATTTTTTCACCGCTTAAGCTATTATATCCGTTTATAACGCTTTTAATCCGTGAATAAGTAATGTCTTCACATATATTATTTTCATTATTAGTACAAAGAATAAACTTACGACTGCCACCGTCTATCCTGTTCAAATCTAAAACCGCGTGTCCGGTGGTGCCAGAGCCAGCCATAAAATCAACAACAATAGCCGATGTATTTATATGTCTACTAATCAAATAAGAAATTAAATCTTTTGGTTTTGGATAAGTAAATTTAGACATATTAATCCCGCTTTGTTCCTTTGTCGCTTGTGTGCTAGAAAAACCATCTATCACTCCGAATGGTCTCTGCGTCCGATTAATAATACTTCCCTCGTTATCACAATTTAAATATTGTTTAGTGTAAACCTGCCAAACGTCAGTCTTGTCTTTTTTTATTACTATAAAATCATTCTTCAGCCCCCACTCAAACTTTGTCATAGACCATCTCCAGCAAGCCTTTTTTCCGTTATTATTATCTTTTGGTGTAACGCTGAAGCCATCCGGCGTTGTTATTGGATAATCAAGAGACTTAGAATATTGGATACTGCCCATCCCAAGCTTTTGCAAATAAAAAGGCCCTCTTGTTTTAACGTAACAGTCGGTTTGTTTGTATCTCTCCAGATTAGAAATATTGTCACCAGCTATTTCGCACAAATCTTTAACACCGCCATAAACCAATATGTATTCGTGTTTAATGCGAAAATACTTACTATCAGAACTACCACCGCCCTCTTTATTTTGCCATACGAGGTTTGCTAAAAAATTTTTTTCACCAAATACTTCATCGCAAACTATCTTAAGATTAGCTTGTTCAATATCATTAACAGATATAAATATAAGGCCATTTTTTCGCAACAAATTTTTAGCTAATTTTAATCTTCTCTGAATAAATGACAACCATTTACTGTGTCTAAAACCATCTTCGCTATCAACATATGCATCATTATATGAAAAATCATTATTTCCCGTATTATAAGGAGGGTCAATATAAATGACGTCGACTTTTTCCTTGTGGGTATAATTTAAAACAGAAAGAGAGTGATAGTTATCACCCTCCATTAAAATATTAACCGGTTTATTTTTATCAGTTATAATTGCTTTATTTTTTACCTCTTTTAAAATAGGTAATTTATTTTGACAATCAGAAACAACCTGTTCTGGTTTTTCTTCCCACACAAGACCATATTTTTTTCTATTTTTAAGAGTTTTAATCTCTTGTTTTAACTTCTCAACTTCTTTGAGAAGCTCTTGGGCATTTAATTTATCTGACATAGGTGAACAACTATGTCCCGGCTGTTTATAAAAACAAAAAAGGGTAGCCGAGGGTTCACCCACAATACGACATCCCAAGAGAAAGCCGCTTGTGGCCTCAGGCTACCCATCCCTACCCGCAAGCGGATACAAATTGAGTAGTTTCTCTCAGTAAAGTCATATTGTGGGTGAACATTTAACATAATAACAAGAAATTATAAAAAAATAAAGGATTTTCAGGGATTTTTAGAATCTTGTATTATTGTTTAAAAAGAGCTAAATTTAAATCAAATTACTATTATAATTACTCCATAATTACTATGAATTTTCCAGATAAAATAAAAATTGTTAAAGAAAACATTGAGAATTGGATGCGAACACAAGAAGAGGCTAACCCGGATACGGAATATAATGGCGCGAGCGGACACACTGAAGTTTCTCCTGGTTGGCACAGGGAATTAAATGGTCAGGATGGTCTTCCTTATTTGATTTTTAGTTTTTCCACTGAGAATGAATTATCTGGTGATGAAAATTTTGGTGAAACAAACATTGTTATAACTAAAGCTGAGCATAGGGAGGTTATTAATTATCTTGCTCAAAAAGGTTATCTCGAAATTATTGAAGAAAAATCCCAGTATTCATTAGTTATCGCCGTTTTGCCGAAGAAAAAGCCAATAATTAAATTGAAGACACTTGAATTAATATCAAGAGAATTAGGAGAATGCTATACTGGCCAAGGAATTGTTTTATTATTAAGAGAATCTGGGGTAGATGAAAAATTTATTATTTATCCTAATACTAAACGGTTAGTTTTTTATATTGTGTTTTCTGAATTGACTATTTCTAATGACCCCAAGGATAGAGATTTGCTCTTTAAATTGATTTGCGATGCCGTCCATCCCCTTAATTTGGGAGGTAATCAAGAAAGAGCCAATGAACTTCAAACGAAGTTTAATGAATATTTAAAATATGATGGTTGGGAAATTGATTATGATAGCTTTACTCTCGCTTATGTCATTACAGATACTCTGGAGTCTTTAGTAATGTCGGGCCAAAGCTCAGAAGAAATTTGTGAAGAATTTGAAAAATCAAGAATGAAAGATTTGGAGTTTCTTAAGAAGCCGGAGAATATAGAAAAAATTTCCTCTCTTCGTAAGGCATACCAATCGTTAAAAAATGTAGTAGAACAATTCTGCGAAAATCCCTCGGGCCCTACGACAGAGCTAAATGATGCATATGTCTATCTTCAGCAACTGATTTCAGGAGCTATAAATGAATTAAACTTGCGAGGAGAAGATAACTTCTATAAACTTAATAATTACTCTCCTCTTTTT
>JBAYNC010000043.1:0-7922 GCA_041679025.1 Patescibacteria group bacterium | reverse complement strand
ACAATAATTTCTAAAACAGCGTCACCGAGAAACTCTAAACGCTCATTGTGACCGAACTTAAATTCGGGATGTTCATTGAGATAAGAACGGTGGGTTAAAGCTTGTTGTAATAAGTCTTTATTCTGAAAAATAACTCCCACTGCTCCTTCCAACTTAGATAAATTGGACATACTGACCAATTATTAAAGTGTTAAATTGCCAAACTGCAATTGATACAATTTAGCCATTTAGCAGTTTAATAAGTTAATTATTAAACTCTAATCAAATCTTAAATTAATTCTTTTTCCTCTTCTGGTTCTGGCTCCGGCGACTCTTTAACTCGAGACTCCTTAGCTTCTTGTAATTTTTGAGTAATGAGTTCCCTTCTTGTTCTCTCAGATTCAGGCATATCTTTATAAATAGCACCTAAAACGCCATTAATAAATTTGCCGGAAGACTCTCCGCCAAAAGCTTTAGCGATTTCAATTGCCTCATTAATGGCTACGCGCGGAGGAATATTCTCTGAGTATAACAACTCATAAATTCCAATCCGCAAAACATTACGATCGACTAGAGTAATTTGTTCGAGTGGCCACTCAGTGGCATAACGACGAATATAATTATCAATCTCTTCACTATGCTCTAAAATATTTTTAATAGTCTCACGCACAAAACCGCCATCATTAAATTGCGGAGCAAAATTCTCAAAATTTTCATCAATCAAAGCATCAACTTGATCATTCTTTTGACCATTAAAATCCCAAGCAAACAAAGTTTGCATGGCTATTGTCCGAGCTAGATGACGGTTGGACATATTATTTTTTCTTAGCCTTAGTGGTTTTTGTAGTCTTAGCAGTAGCTACCTTCAAAACTGGTTTGCTCTTATAAGTACCACAGAAATTACAAGCGGAATGAGGCAATACAGCAACGCCACACTTAGGGCAAGCGTTTAAAGTTTTTTTAGTTAAAGCTAAATGAGCTCTATTTTTACCGACAGCACTTTTAGTTCTTCTCTTTTTTGGATTTGCCATAAAATTTAAATTTTATTTTTATTTTTATATTTCGATTAAATTAATTACATTATCATCATCATCCAAAACAACCCGAGTCAAATTCTTCTTTCCCTCTAAACCAACATTCAAATACCGCACTTTAGCATCGCTAACTATCGGACCGATAAAGTTAACTTTATTTTTTGGCCTAGAAGCTTCAATCCCAGCCTTAATTCTATCTCTGGTTAGGATTTGTTTATCTGAAGCTTTATACCAAGACATATCAGTCAATTCTGAACCGAGACTTTCTTGGTGTTGAGCCACTACTTTTTTTTCCTGAGCATTAAATTGACCAAAACCCATTTTTTCTCCCATATTTTTTAATATTAAATCTATTTTAAGCTTATCATATCACCTAAAATAGTCAAGAAAATAGCCAATTTTAAGCTACTTTTGGGCCAACAATACTTTCAAAGACATCTTTTTCAATCGTTTCTTTTTCAAGTAATTCAACTACAATCTTTTCCAAATATTCTTTTTTCTCTTGAATAACCTTCACGGCCACTTTTCCGGCTGCAGTAATAAAATTATTAATTTCTTCATCAATCTTCTCGGCCACCTTTTCACTATAATCTCTTTGCTCATGAATTTCACGACCCAAGAAAATCATTTCTTCTTTTTGGCCAAAAGTTCGAGGACCGAGAATATCGCTCATGCCAAAGTCAGTGATTAAACTGCGGGCCAAAGAAGTAGCTCGACGTAAATCAGAGGTTGCGCCGGTAGTAACCTCACCGAAAATTTCTTTTTCAGAAAAATGACCAGCGAGTAACACCGCTAACTCTTCAATATATTCTGTTTTAGAATGCATATGACGATCAACACTAGGAAGCTTCAAAGTATATCCCCCGGCTGATCCGCGAGCGATAATTGAAACTTTGTGAACCGCATCAGTGTTGGGCAAAAAATGAGCCACAATAGCGTGTCCGGCCTCATGATAGGCAGTAATCTTCTTTTCTTTTTCGGTAATTACTCGACTCTTTCTCTCTGGTCCCATCATCACCTTTTCAACCGACTCATACATTTCTTCCATGCCAATCAATTTTTTATCTTTTCGAGCGGTTAGGATAGCAGCCTCATTTAAAACATTTTCTAAATCAGCTCCAGAAAATCCCGGAGTCCGTTCAGCAATCTTGTGAAGATCAGCTCCTTCAGCCAAAGGCTTTTTACGAGCATGAACCTGCAAGATTTCATGACGGTCTTTAATATCAGGAATATCAATTACCACCTGTCTGTCAAAACGTCCTGGGCGTAGCAGGGCTGGATCTAAAACATCAGGGCGATTAGTAGCAGCAATAACAATAATATTATCATTAGGCTCAAAGCCATCCATCTCCACTAAAATTTGATTTAGGGTTTGTTCTCTCTCATCATGAGAACCACCCATACCAGAACCACGCTTGCGACCGACAGCATCAATTTCATCGATAAAAACAATACAAGGTGAACTCTTTTTAGCCTTCTGGAATAAAGAACGCACCCGAGAAGCACCAACACCAACAAACATTTCAACAAATTCTGATCCAGAAATATGAAAGAAAGGAACATTAGCTTCACCAGCTACGCCACGAGCCATTAAAGTTTTACCAGTTCCCGGACTACCTAACAATAAAACACCTTTCGGAATTCGAGCACCTAATTCATGAAATTTTTTGGGGAACTTTAAAAACTCAACCACTTCTTTCAATTCTTCTTTAGCCTCCTTGGCTCCGGCAATATCGTTAAAGGTAACCTTATTCTTTTGATCAGTCTGAAACTCTTTAGCTCCACTTTGGCCAAAAGTCATTGCCCGAGAATTAGCACTGGCCACTCCGCGCATTGTAAAATACAAGAAAGCTCCGATTAATAAAATCGGCAATAGAATTGGGAGGACAGTCATTAACCAAAAACTAGAACTATCAACCTCCTTGACCTTGATGTCAACAGCCGCTAATTTTTGACTATCAACACTTAGATTTTTTAATAAAGCCGACAATGATTCACCGGTCTCTTTCTGGGCTACTTTTTTAGCTCCATCGTTCATAGTTAACTGGACTTCATCACCATCAACCAAGATTGAAGAAACCTGGCCATTATTAATCTCAGCCACTAAGAACTCCAAGCCAACCTTGTCGCTTTTGGGAGCTTTAGAGGTAAAAAAACTAAATAGGCTGGCAATAATCAAAAAGGCCAGAAAATAAATAAAAAAATTCTTAAATAAATTTTTCATAAATAGTAGAAATTAAAGCAATTTAATATAGAATTAGTATATAACAAGCACGCTATTTTAGCAAATAAAAGGGGCAAAATTGCCCCTTTTATTATCTCTTTATAATTCGACTAAAATTCAATTATTTCTCTGATTCTTCAACTTCTTCCTCCTCCTCCTTAACTTCTTTCTTGGTAGCCTTCTTCTCTTCTACTGCCTCATCTTTTTTAGCAGCCTTTTCCTTTTTGCCTTCTTTAACTAATTTCAAAGCTAAACGATGATCAGAAGGAGAAATTGATAAGATTTCAAAATCTCGCTCTTCATTAATCTTAAAGAGATCAGTGATTTTGTCAGTCTTGCTCAAACCTAATTGAGTGATATGAGCTAAGCCATGAATATCATCATCTAGCTTAACAAACAAACCAAAAGGATTAACTTTCAAAATGCTACCCTTAACTGCCTGGCCAACAACATATTTGTTGACAGCTTCAAGCCAAGGATCCTTCATAATTTTCTTAGCACTTAAAAAGATTTTGTTTCCATCAATGTTTACAATTTCAGCCTTAATCTTGTCTCCAACTTTATATAAAGTGCTAGGAGAATCAATTCTCTGCCAAGCTAATTCTGAGATATGGATTAAACCTTCAATATTATCATCAAAACTAACAAAGACACCAAAATTAGTTACAGCAGTAATTTTGCCTTCAACGACCATATTAACCTTGTACTTCTCTAAAATTGGTTTTTGTTTCTTATTCCAAACATCTTTTTCACTAAAAATAATTTTACCTTCATCCTCGTTTAAAGTGATAACATTAACTTCAAATTCTTGACCAACAAAAGATTTTAATTTTTCTAAAATCTTGCTCTTGTCGCCCCCACTAATACGAGGATAATTTTCTGGAGCTAATTGAGAAACTGGCAGGAAGCCACTGATCTGACGGTAATTGCAAAGCAATCCGCCCTTATTAGCATCAGCCACTTTAACAAAAACAGTAGTCTTGCTTTTAAAAGCTTCACGCAAATTGTCCCAAGCTTTACCTTGACCAACCTGACGGAAAGACAATTCTAACTCACCATTTTCATTTTCCGCATCAACCACCATCGCTTCAACTTCACGACCCGGTTCTAAATCAGTATATTCGTCAGCCTCCAAATATAATTCTGGGCCACGAACAATACCAGTCATCACACCGTCAACATCTAAGCGAACCTCAGCCTTAGAAGCGGCGATTACGATGCCTTTAACAATATCCCCAACTTGAGGAATCTTTAAATCTTCTTTCTCTAAAAGGGCGCTGAAAGCGTCACTCTTAGTAGTATCTTTAATCATATATAAAAGCGGATTTAGTTTTATAACTTAAAAAATTAAGCAATAAAAAAAGCGCTTTTAACCTCCCCGAGGGGAAGCCTTCTGGCCACCTATTTAACCAGAAGATTTCTTATAGGTGTTTATTCAATTAAATGTATATTATATTATCCCACAAAAAAAATCAAGAGCAACAAAAATAACTAAATATGCCTAATATCGCCCAAAAAAGAAAGACTAATCCTTCAAACACCGCACAGAAAAGCCGTAAGCCTGATCATAAGGGATGCGGTTGACAGTTGAGTAACCAGAATACAAGCCCCGATTCCAGGCACTCGACCCACTAATAGATGAAGACCAAAAGTTAGCGTACGACCCCTGATCGTAGAAAGACCCATCGGTATAGCGGTAGCCGGCCGGGAGAGCCGTAAAACCAAAAGAGTTGTTCCCTCCCCAACTTGAAGTTTTTAGCTTGGTACCAGCACTAGCACAATCCCAAGCACCAGATCTAGAAGAATTACAAGTATTTGGCAAATCAGTTAAATATTGATCTAAATCATTCTGTTCAGTATCAGTTGGAATATGCCACCCGGTTGGACAAACACCTTGAGCGCTAGCCGTTTCAGAGTATTGCATCGCTTCATCCCATTGATAGAGAGCTCCATAGGTAGCGCAGTTAGCAAGATTATCGCTATAACAATATTTTTCTAGAACACTATTATTGGACTGATTACCAGACCCATTAACTCTAGTGCCAATATTTATATTCTGCTTTAACCAGCATTGGTTATTAATTAAAACTGTGTCGTAAACACAGAGATCATTAACTCCGCAAGTATAATTACCTAGACTCGTAACTGTAACTTGGCTGGTACCACATAAAAAATCTACACAGGTTCCACCACTACAGGCTTGACCAGAAGGACAATTGGAGTTCTGACCGCAATAGGTGCCACCTTGGCAAGTTGATGCTGGACCGCATAAATTACAACAAGGTAAATTAGCATCATCACAGGCGCAACTAGCAACCGGGGTACTCGTTGCTACACATTCCTCACAAGCTGGACAGCCAGCATCTTCTGATCCGGGATTGAGATAGGTGATGCCATAGGGGTTAGCATTGTTGACTCCAGCAGTTAAGGTTCCAGTATTAACACCCAGACAGAAGGTTAAAGAATAAGAGGAGCCGTCGTTTGAGGTATAGGTAAAGATATTTTCAGAATCAGAACAAGCGCCATCAGCTGGAGTAGGAGCAGAAGGAATGTGAGCGAGATAGGTAGTAGTACCATAGGAAGAGGTGGAGAATATTTCTCCGCCACTGATAAACTCGGCTGTCAGAGGATATCTATTTTGATCGTTATAATATAACTCTAATGCTGTTTGGATCTGTTTAATCTCACTAACTCTTTTAGCGTCACGAGATTTAGATCTAGCATTATTAAGAGCAATAACAGAAACAGTCGCTAAAAGACCAATGATGGCAATCACGACAAGGAGCTCGATGAGGGTGAAGGCAGACTTAGATTTATGTCTAAACATAAAAAAATAAAAAATAGGAAGTGAATTCTAATAATTATATTATAGCAATATTGCCAATAACAAACAATAATAAAAGCTCAGTTTTTAGCTGAGCTTTAATTTTAAATCATAATAGAAATAGTTACTTGGATGCCAGACTCACCGGGTACCAAAAGATAAATCTCCTGACCCAGACCCAAGAGCGAGAAGTAACTCTAATGTCTTGAAACTTGCAGGAGAGAATCTCATTACCATTCCTGTCAAGCAACCCCCAACCATCTTCGCCGACAACCGATAAATATCCAAAGTCGAAGTCGAAGGTGCCGTCAGTGTATTTAGGACCGAGAGTGTCACCATTGTCCTTGATATACTGAACCTCGTAGTTATTCTCAAGAGCTCTCGCCAAATGACTCTGTTCGATGTCAGAATATTCCGGAGCGACAGTCAAAATCCAAGAATCAAATTGCTTGAAAAGAGCAACAGAGGTCAAAGCGCTATCATTGCTGTCTGAAATAACAGCGATGTCCGTAGAATCAGTTTGACGGATTGATAGACCACTATCAAACTTTATCTCCAAAAACTTTAAATCTATATATCGAGATCCGATCAGTTTTCGAGAAATACGAGCAGGGTTCATGGTTAAACAATTCGTATCCAACAAAATAAATCGATCCCCTTCCGCTCCAAAGACATGATACACTGTTTCGTTTTTATCACCTTTCAAAAAATGTACCTCCAGAATAGCATCTTTTTGATACCATTTCTGGAATTTAATAACCCCGCACAAGGTCAATAACGGTTTAGGATCGGTGCCACCGGTGTAATCAGGAACAACATATCCCTCGCCAGACAGAGTTTTTCCCGACTCATCGGCGAGAGAAAACTTCACCCGGTTATCAAACTCTTTTTTGATAGTTGTTTGCGCCAAACATAAGCTGGCAATCATAAATAGAACTAAGAAAAGTAAATACGATTTTTTCATTAGATGTTTCTCCTATAGTTTAGTTTAATTTTTAAAAGACTAATATAATAAACACGCTATCATCATTTATTATATTTGTCAACCAGCCAAAACAAAAAACACCCAAATTTAGGGTGTTTTTGCTATATATCAATATAAATTTTAAACTTTAATTACCACCGGAAGGACCATTGGGCGTCTCTTAGTCTGAGAAAAAAGGAATTGGCCGACTTCAAGTCTAATTTTGTTTTTAATAAAATCTTCATCAATTGGCAAGCTACCAGCCTGATCCTTAACAATCTTCTTGGCAATCATTCTGGTCTTTTCAATTAAATCTTTATTCTCTTTCATATAAACAAAGCCACGAGAAATTAAATCAGGATTACCAATAATATCATTAGTCTTGGTATCAATAGTGGCAATAACCACAATCATGCCATCCTCGGCCATCATTTGTCGATCTTTTAGAACAACATCAGAAACATCACCAACCCCTAAACCATCGACCATCACATAATCAGTATTTACTTTTTCACTGGTTAAAACTCCGGAGATCTGACTGCCATTCTTTTTCAACTCAACAACCTGACCGTTATCAGCAACAAAAATATGATCGCGCGGGATTCCTACCTGCTCGGCTAAATCAGCATGAGCGCGTAACATATAATGGTTAGCTTCAATGGGCATAAAAAATTCTGGCTTGAGTAGTCTCATCATCAATTTCAAATCCTCTTGCTTGGCATGACCACCGGCATGAACATCCATCATTCGATAATTAATAACTCGAGCTCCCTGGCGAACAATCTTGTCCATCAGAGTTTGAATTGATCTTTCATTTCCAGGAATAATGGAAGAAGAAAAAATTACAGTGTCCCCCGGTTTAAAATGAATCAAGCGATGTTCACCGTTAACCACCTT
>JBAYNC010000042.1:0-8026 GCA_041679025.1 Patescibacteria group bacterium | reverse complement strand
TTACCAGACCCGGTTGGACCAGTAGTCAAAACTAAACCATTCGGTTTGGCAATTCCGGCTTTCAAGACCGAAAGAACTTCTGGGCGCAAACCAAGCTCCTCAAAAGGCAATCCAACCGAACTAGATCTGAGCAAGCGCATCACGACACTTTCGCCATAAGCAGTTGGCAAAAAAGACGAACGGACATCAATTTTTTCATTAGATAAAAAGATAGAATAACGACCGTCTTGCGGTTGATCCTCAATATTAATCTTAACCCCTGCCAGGATCTTCATGCGTGAAATAATCTTCTTCCATTTTAGACGATCAATAGAAGCCGCTTCTTGTAAAACACCATCGATTCGTAACCGAATAGCCACCATGGCCTCCTCGGCCTCAATATGAACATCAGAAGCGCCAACCTTAAGGGCAGTCGCTAAAATCAAAGTAACAATATCAGAAATATTAACCTTGTTAATCTGTTCATTTAAATTCTTATAGTTAGAAATAGCATTTTTAAACTTTTCTAAATCCTCCTCCTTAATCTCAATACCAGATTCATATTTCTTAACCTTTGGTAAATTCTTATAAAACTCCCAAGCATTTTCTAAACTATTTTGAGAGACAACATAGAGACGGCTCTTCGTAAAATATTGAGTATTAAGTCGAGTAATGATTTCAGCTACTTTAGGCTCCGCCGGAGTGGTAGTCCCGATTCGGACATTTTCTCCGTCATAATAAAAACAAACTAAATTATATTGACGCGATTCTTCCTCAGATAATAATCCAATCGCTTCTGGACTAATCGGGAAACCAAAAAGATTAACATAATCCAAACCCAAAGATGCAGCCTGAGTTTCAGTCTGTTCTTCAATCTTTTTTAATTGAATTTCTTGTTGCTTAGCCAGGAGCTTACCTTGGGGAGTATCATCACTTGAGGGAGCAGCACCTTTATTTAATAAGCTAGAAATAGAATCGAATCCGCTCATAATTATTTAAAATTAATTGTCGCTGTCTTAACATTCTCCGGAGTCCATCTTTCAATCCGGCTCTCTACTCCGCGACCTAAATGATTGAATAAATTAGTCCAGGCTGCTGCCTGAAAAGTACTAAGTATTGAGCCACAAAAGATAATGAAAATAGTGACAATAATAACTCCTAGAATAACGGCGCTCCAAAAAGCAAGACTAGTAAAAGCTGAGAGCAAAATCATAGCCAAGAAGAAGAAAGGCAAAGCCAGAACCAAGGAAAGAGTCAAAATTACAAAAGTGGCAACAAAACTAATAGCAAACAAAACAAATGACATTTCCAAACTAATAATCCAATTCTGCATAAAAAGCGTCCAGGCACTCTTAAGAGCAACCTTAAACTTCTTATTCTTCAAAACCACGAAGGCAATAGCATATTTAATTAAAAGAGAAAGACCGACTGCCAAAGGAATAAGTAGAATAAATAAAATAATATAAATGATAGCGGAGAAAGTCCTATTCCAAATAACAAAGATAAGAGGTAGACTAACCAAAACTACTAAGATGTTGATGATAATTTTAGACACCAGATTTAACCAAAGTACTGACCAGAAATTTTTAGCTCCAGCCAAAATTCCAGAGTGTAAACTAGAATCGGCTATATCTTTTTTGCTTTTGATAATTTGATAAGAATTATTAACCAGAGCAATTTGAGAAACTACCGCTAACCAAATTAGTAATAAAAAGGCCGCGACAATAATTAAACCAATGGCTAGAACTAAGGACATTAAAAAAGGACTACGGCCAAAAGAGTCAAAAATCCTAGAAAAAAATTCCTGGCTGAACAAACCAGAGTTCAAAAACCGCTCCCAGCTGTAGAGCCAATTCCAAGAGGCACTTCGGCTCATCGCCCGAGTTAGAATTTGATACTCAGCTCCAATGCTTAAAAGTGAGGCAAATAAGCCAAAAAACCATAAGTACTTATTTTTCAAAGTAATTCTAAGGGTTTGCAATAGCATTTTACGATATGAGAACATAAAATTTAGAAGCCGATTTATTGGCTTATTAATTAAAATTAAGTTGAAAAACTTATAATAGTTTGATATTATTATAACATATTAAATAATTCTAAACAAATGATATGGCTAAAGTAATTACCGACGAAAAACTGATAGATGAGATTTTAGAAAGAAGCGTAGCTGAAATTCTACCAACTAAGGAAGAATTTAAAAAATTACTACTCTCCGGAAAGAAAATCCGTTTTTATATTGGAACTGACGCAACCGGATCATCACTCCATTTAGGCCATGCTACCAATTATATTATTTTTGAGAAACTAAGAAAATTAGGTCATGAAGCCATTTTACTCATTGGTGACTTTACCTCCAGAATTGGCGACCCGACCGACAAGACCGCTGCCCGACAACCACAAACCAGAGAACAAGTTCTGCAAAATATCAGCACCTGGATTAAACAACTAGAGCCGATTATTGACTTCAAGGCCAAAGAGAATCCGCCACTGATAAAATATAACCATGATTGGCTGGCTAAATTAAATTTTGAAGATCTAATTGATATTGCCTCTAACTTTACCGTCCAAAGGATGTTGGAACGTGATATGTTTGAAAAGAGGTTAAAAGAAGAAAAGCCAATTTACGTTCATGAGTTTTTCTATCCTCTCATGCAGGGCTATGACAGTGTCGCCATGGATGTTGATATGGAATTATGTGGCAATGACCAAAAATTCAATGCTTTAGCTGGTCGGACCCTGCAAAAAAAATATCACAACAAAGAAAAGTTCGTCTTTATCACTACTCTACTGGTCAATCCAATAACCAAGGAAAAAATGATGTCCAAGAGTTTGGGAACTGGTATTTTCTTAGATGAAACACCTAATAATATGTATGGAAAAGTTATGGCTCAAGCCGATGAAAATATTTCTCAATTATTTGTTGACTGTACTTTTATCTCAATGGATGAAATAAAGCAAATAACAAAGGATTTAAAAGAAGAGAAAATTAACCCCCGTGACCTTAAAATGCGGCTAGCCCGAGAAATCACCAAAATCTATCACGGAGAAGAAAAAGCTCAAGAAGCTCAAGATAATTTTATCAAGACCGTACAACAGAAAGAAATGCCTGATGAAATCCCGAGTTATAAAGCTTCTGCTAAGAGCATTAATATCACTGAATTACTAGTTGAGAGCAAATTAGCTCCCAGTAAAGGTGAGGCTCGCCGGCTGATAGAACAAGGTGGAATTAAAGCCAAAATTGGTGGGGATGACTTTGCGGTTGTCAAAGACTCAAGCCTAATCCTCAACACCAAGGATGGCCTGATCATCCAACGAGGTAAGAGACAATACCTCAAGATCATAAAATAAAATTAAATACTTTCATGAATACTATTTATAAAATAAAAACTGAAATCAAAAAAGTTCTGGGCTTTGAGGTGGATATTAATTATCCACCGAGCTCTGATTTGGGCGATCTAAGTCTGGCGCTTTTTGCTATTGCCAAAAGCAAAGGAAAAAATCCGATTGAATTAGCAAAAGAAATTAGCCAAAAAATAAATCAAAACAAAAAACTTCGACCGATCATTCAAAAGGCCGAAGCTGTTGGCCCATATATTAACATTTTTCTAAATTACGCCCATCTCAGTGCTCAAGTCTTAAGTGATATCAAAAAAAATAAGAGCAAATATGGCCAAAATAAATCAGGAAAGAAGATCGGCGTCATGATTGAATTTTCAAACGGCAATACTCACAAGGAAGTCCATATCGGACATCTAAGAAATATCTCTCTAGGCGATGCTGTCACCAAACTATTATCAACCAGTGGCTATAAAGCTATTCCAGTCTCCTATATTAATGACTTTGGCATTCACACCGCTAAAACTCTTTGGCATTTTCTAAAAAATACCAAATACTACGAATCATTAAGTGACAATAAAGGATATCTTCTAGGCGTCTGTTATCGCGATGCGGTTAAGGCTATTGGGGAGGACGAAAAAGCCAAAGAAGAAGTTTCCAAGACGATGAAAGCTATTGAAAGTCGCCAAGGAGAAATCTATAAGCTCTGGCAGAAAACTAGGTTATGGAGCATTAATTATCTAAAAGAAGTCTATCAAACGCTAGACATTAAACTCCAAAAAACTTTTTATGAAAGTGAAGTTATCGCCGATGGATTAAAGATTGTAGAACAATTAATCAAAAAAGGGGTATTGGTCAAAAGCCAAGGAGCCATTATTGCTGATCTAGAACTATACAATCTAGGAGTGCTACCGATTATTCGCTCCGATGGAACTGCCCTCTACCCCGTAGCTGATTTAGCTTTAGCGGCCAGGAAGTTTAAAGAATATAAAATTGCCGAATCAATTTATATTGTTGATGTCCGCCAGAGTTTATACTTCAAGCAATTATTTAAAATCCTGGAACTGATGGGCTACAAACAAAGAATTAGCCACCTCACCTATGATTTTGTCACTCTTCCTTCAGGAATGATGTCATCTCGAAGTGGCAATATTGTCACCTACAGCGACCTATTAATTGAAGCCATTGAACATGCAGCAACAGAGACTAAAGCCAAGAGACCAGAGTGGAGTGACAAAAAAATTAAACAGGTGGCAACTGATTTGGCTATCTCAACCATCAAGTTTGAGATGTTAAAAGTCTCCTCGCAAAAGACTATTACTTTTGATATCAGGGAAGCATTAAGATTTGAGGGCTATACAGCCACCTACCTCCAATATACCCATGCTCGAATCATGAGTATTATTAAAAAGGCCGGAAAGAAAAAAGATAAAATTGATTATGCACTACTGTTAGAGACCACTGAAAAAACTTTAATCATGAAATTAGCTAAATACCCAGAAACAATTATCCGCGGAACTAAGAACTATGATCCTTCAGAAATTACCAAATATTTATTTGAACTCTGCCAAGATTTTAATGACTATTATCATAATATTCCAATCATTAAGAGTCCGGACAAAATTCAAGTCGCTCGTTTAGAATTAGCTGGGGCAGTTGGACAAACAATTAAAAATGGCCTAGAATTACTGGGCATTAAAGCAATTAATGAAATCTAACAAAAAATATGGAACAGAATGACAATCTCATGGAAAAACTAGTTTCTCTTTGCAAGCGCCGAGGCTTTATCTTTCCGTCATCGGAAATCTACGGCGGTTTTTCCGCTATTTATGATTACGGCCATTACGGCGTATTATTAAAAAATAATATTCGCGATTCCTGGTGGAAGGCCATGATTCAAGAGCGAGATGATGTCGTCGGACTAGACGGAGCCATTTTTATGAACCCTAAAACCTGGGAAGCTTCTGGCCATATCAGCAGTTTTGACGATCCTCAAGTTGATTGCAAAAAATGTCAGAACCGTTTTCGGGCCGATCACCTATTGGAAGATTATGGAATCAATGCTGATAAGGCTAGCTTGGAGTTTATCAATGCTGAATTAAGTAAATTAAAAGAAGCAAAAAAATTAAAATGTCCAACTTGTGGCTCTAGTGATTTGACCGAAGCTAAAAGATTTTCTTTGATGGTTAAATCGAACTTAGGATCACCAACTGATGAACTAAGTGAAGAAAATGTCGTCTATCTTCGACCAGAAACTTGTGGTAATATTTTTCTTCAATATAAAAATACCTTAGACTCTAGTGCTCACAAATTACCTTTTGGTATTGCTCAAGTTGGCAAAGCTTTTAGAAATGAGATTATTGCCCGACAATTTATCTTCCGAACCAGAGAGTTTGAACAAATGGAAATGCAATACTTTCTTTTCCCGGCGGATGTCAAAGCTAAATTTGAAGATTGGAAAAAAGCTCGTTGGAGCTGGTATTTAGCCAACGGAATAGAAGAACCTGATCTTAGATGGTATCAACATGAAAAATTAGCTCATTATGCTAGTGATGCCTATGATATTGAATATAATTTCAAGGCTCTGGGCGGATTCAAAGAAGTAGAAGGCATTCATGCTCGAGGTAATTTTGATCTCACTCAACATAGCAAATTCTCCGGAGTTGATTTAAGTTATTTTGACGAAGCTACTAAAAATCGCTTTATGCCCCATGTGGTGGAAACCTCAGCTGGTCTCAACCGCTTTCTCCTGATGATTATCGACAAAGCCTATACTGAAGAAACTCTAGAAAATGGAGAAACCAGAACCGTCCTCAAATTTCCACCAAAACTAGCGCCAATCAAAGTCGCTATCTTCCCTCTCTTAAAAAATAAACCGGAACTGGTGGCTAAAGCCCGAGAAGTCTATGATGCTCTTAAAGCAGAATTTATGTGTGAATTTGATGATAATGGTAATATCGGCAAGCGCTACCGTCGTCAAGATGAAATTGGCACTCCATTCTGTCTGACAATTGATTTTGATAGCTTAGAAAATAATGATGTGACTATTAGAGACAGAGATACTATGACTCAAGAGCGAATCAAAATATCTGATCTAAAAGATTATTTAGGTAACAAACTCTAAAACTACTTTTTGCACAAAAAAAAGACCCTCTAAAGTCTCTTGGTGAGACGATAGAGGGTTTTTTGTTGGGAGGTTAATCCTTAACTCTTTTAGCTAGAGGGACGAACTCAATACAATTTTTAGTTCCAGGGACGAAAAACAATTTTAGACTTTCCACCTCTCCTTCCTTAAGAGGTCTCATGGCAATTCTGAATTGAGGGTCGGGAAGTTTTATGTCCACTATTTCATTGGTGGCGGGGTTGATAACATTAATGAAGGTTTCAATAATATTAATAGCTATAGAGCCATTGTCATTCCGTAAAATCTGGACACTAGCCACCACTTTCTTGCCTAAGCTATGTTTATTCACATAAAAGTGTCGAGCAATAGCTGACCTTTTTTCTTCTGGCAAGAAGAAATCATGACGAACGTAATGACCAGGCACTTCAATCATTTGGGAGTCGTTAGGATACTCTATTTTTAAATAGTGCTCGGGCACAAACTTCATGTGTTTGTCGCCGGTATTAGCAACCCCATCGTAAGGACAGGGGACACTAATTAATACATCAGCGAAATCGGCTAACAACTTCGGTGTTTTTTTGCATTGGATAACTTTAATTTCTAAAGTGGCATCCAGAACTGTATTTTCTTCCATTATATAAGGGGGTTTTAGATAATTATTAATTGTTAAAAAACATCCTATTACTATAACATAGATATCAATTTATGTCAAGATAACAATACATTGACAAAATTAAATAAATATGGTATAATATAACTATCTAAAATAAGCTCATTTACAATCTCATGGCCAATTTATTTCTCAGTTAAGGGTCGATAATCTCGAGCTTTAACTGAGAAATAAATTAAATTAATAATCCATTAAACACCCCCAAGCCATGAAAAATATATTAGTCCTAACAATAATAATTCTTGTAGCCACTTTTTCTACTAGTTGCCAAAAAGATAAGATGACTTTCAAAGTGGCGCGCCATCGTGTAGGGGACACCACTTTCGCTGTCGGCACATATTATTTCCCAATAACGCCAGGGCAACAATATGAAGAAATCAAGGATAAATTGATACCAAGTTATATTGAGTATCTAAGCGGCGGCAGCGATAATAAAAACAGCAACCCCAATGACACCAATAACACTAGTCGCGGAGATAGATATCTCTGCGGGAAGTGGGTATCAATAGAACTGAGTAACTATACAATAGTAAACTCAGGACCAAACTGCCCAGAGCCACATTTACACTTTTGCCTTTGCAATTTCAAAGTCGGTCTGAAGAAATTGTATTCACCCGTTATTAGCACAACTGAAGCTTCTTCCGAAGAAGAAGCTATCGAACTCGTCATAGAAATGGATGAGAAATATTCTCATTCAGAGTATGATAGCACTTGGGTCGTTAGACCAGGTGATCATACAGGTGACTATAAGTGGGACAGAAATGACCCACAATGCTACTAATACAGTGATCAAAAAATGAACTACCCCCGGCTCAAACGCCGGGGGTTTCTTTTTACCGACTGACGTCGGTGTCCTTGAAGAGACTAAGTTGTTCTAGATTAACTTGATGATGTTGTTGGTTTTCTACATACTTTCG
>JBAYNC010000041.1:0-8166 GCA_041679025.1 Patescibacteria group bacterium | reverse complement strand
TCCACCACAAATTGTTTAATCTCATTCTGGTAAGAAGTTCCAACAAGCCCCTTGCTAATCAAAGAGCTCAGAGAAGTATAGACACTGCTACGAGACAAATGGCATTTTTTAGCGATTAAAGTCGCCCCAGCCGGAGAGTTACTTAAAAGAACTGAATAAATATCAGCTTCATGGCTACTAAGTCCTAGAGATTTTAGTTGATTTTCAATCATATTGAGCTTGTTGTCGTAATTGTACGACAGATTGTACATGTTTGTCAATAGTTATAAACTCAGAGTAGATCATTAACAACCTAAAACCTACTACCATGAAAACTTCAGCCCCCATAATCCAACAACATGAGTTAACCAGTAAATGTAATAATAATTGTGGCTTCTGCTACAACCCAGAACGTTGCTGGTCAAAGATTTCTCTTCCCCGTCAGGAAGATATTAAACGAAATTTAGAGATAGCTCAACTATCCGTAGACAAAGGCGTCATGGCCGTTTGTCTTACCGGTGGTGAGCCATTCCTAATGGGTAAACATTTATTTGATGTTCTATCCATCTACCAAAAAGCTGGATGCTATACCAGCATTAACAGCAATGGTCGATTAATTACCATGGACATTGCCGAAAAACTAGCTAAAATTGGTTTGAACTCAGCGCTCATTTCCATCCACGGAATTGAAGAGCAACACGACCAAATGGTGGGAATTAACAATGCTTTTTCTGAAACAGTACTAGGCATCAAAAATCTAATGGCTGCCGGAATACATGTTATTCCCAATTTTGTCGCCACTGCCAAAAACATTGATCAGTTAAAGGATGTCGGAAAGTTAATTAAAATTATTGGCCTCAAATCAATGACCGCCACACCATTTCTACCTTCTTGGGCCGCTCCCGATCATGAACAATTTATCATGCAACGAGATCATTATCGTCGCTATTTTCAAGCCCTGGAAGAAATTGAATTAATGGGAGTCAAAATCGACTCTACTCTGCCCATTCCACCTTGTGTCTTGTTGAAATTTTTTCCCAATGATTGGAAAAAATATTTGAAAGTTCTTTCACCTCGAGTCTGTATGGCTGGTAAATCTTTCGGGGTTGTTTCTCCTGATGGTTTTTTCAGATCATGTATTCAAGCTCCTTATCTAGAGGAATATGGCGGAGAAGTTCTAAACAATTATGATCAGAGTTGGAAAAATGCCAATGCCTGGGCCGACAAAAAGCTTCTGCCAGAAGAATGTCTAAAATGCGAAGCATTATCAGTTTGTGGCGGTGGTTGTCGAACCAGTTGTCTTTGGGAAAATGAAGGCTCAGCTCATGGAAAAACCATGTATATGGGAGAGTCCCTAACTGCCGAAGAAGCTGAACCCTTTATCAGTCGGACCGCAGTCTGGACAAAGCATGTTGCGCCATTCTATGGCTGGGAGGAAGAGATAAAGATCAGGCAAGAGAAATGGGGGATGATAGTTTTTAATCCCCGCAATCAATCATTCTGTTTATTAAATAAAGCTTTTAACAAATACCTAAAAGCGAAGCAGATGATAATCTTGGATCTTAGAACCCTAGAAGTTCTTCAGGCAGTAGGCGCTATTAAAAAAGTCGAATATAGCCCAAGCCAAGGAGAGATAACAATTGTGCCAGAAACAGCCAAGCGATTGCCAGCCGAGGATCTTCTTCCTCGATTAGCAAAAGGACTATCAGAAAATCAACCGCGACAATTTAGAGCCGACACCGGGGAAAGATTTTTCTCCTAATCAAATAAAGCCCATAGAAATCTATGGGCTTTTTCAACTTAATAATTATTAACAGCTTAATAATACAGAGCTCATAAATAAGCCAATTTCTTTCTACCAACCACCGCCGCCTCCTCCGCCTCCACCACCGCCAGACGAACCCCCACCCGAGGAGCCAGACGATGAAGACGAAACGTTAGAAGCAATACTTGATGAAATTTCAGAAACCGCGGTTGTAAAACTATCGAAATTAGAGGCGCTTAAAGCTCCAGCCATAAAAACAGGATGATAGGAGTTAAAATATTCTTCCCCATAAATATCTTTCATTTTCTTTAACCACTTTTTTGTAATCCCAAATAAAATTGCATATGGTAACAATTTTTCCAAAGTCCCTTCTTGTTCCTGGAAACGAGAACGATATTTCTCGGCCGTATTCATATACAACCTAAAACCTTTAATGCGCCAATTAAGTTCCGCGCCTTTTAACGTTAATTTAGCCATAAATAACCCGAATAATAAGATAATCAAAGCCGAAACAAACAGGCCGGCCAAAATTAATGGCGACAAAGACATAATTTGTAGAAATAAAAATAATCCGATAGAGCCGATAATTATCATTCCCAAGCGATACTGATTGCCCTTTTTACTAACAAGCTGCCGGGCATCTAAATCATTTAACAAGCTCTTTGAGATTGCTGGAATATTTTTATAAAATTTAGACTTTAAATCTACTAAGTTAACCTCATTTTTATCATTAAATATTCTCTCTAGAATTAAGGCTTCATTCTGATACAAATCAGTCGCTATCTTTTTATCAGTTCGAATTAGTTTAAAATCAGAAGTGGTAACAAAAGCCACTTTTTGACTGACACTTTCAATCCTTAAATAGCCCAAGGCGCCTAAATGGATAATAGCTGCCGTAATGGCGCTACTTGGCAAGCGACCCTTTTTCATAATTCCACCCATTTCTAATGGACTAAGATTTTCCGGGATTTCAAACTCTGGCACAATTGTTTTATAAAACCGTGGATCCTGGCCATACCTCTTCCACAAGTTCCGACAAATAATAAAAGTAATGAGAGGAAATAATAAGAATAAAAACAAACCAATAATAGCTGCACGCTCCGTGTAACCATACCGATCTTCAAAGGTTAACGTATAGGGCGTAATAATATTTTTAGGAAAAGTAACTGAAACCGTAATCCCTTCTCCGGCTGAAGCTATCCGACTACTCTCAAACTCTAAAGTATTATCACCCGCCCATTTATAAGTCGCTAAATCTAAATCTTTTCTATTCAAATCTCCCGTATAATAATAAATCTCGGTATTATTTTTATTGATTTGACTAGGAAAATATATTTGAGCACTAAATTTATCAATTTCTAAATCCCAATAATTACCTAGAATATTCCAATAAAATTCATCAAAATCTTCCTGTCCGGTTCGAATCGCATTCTTAACATGGTATTTAATTTCATAAAAATTTTCACCAGTAACTTCAATATCTGGATCACCAATTTTATATGTAACAGTAGCACTATCAGATGAGACCGAATAATTTAAATTTTTACCATTCTCGTTAGTTATACTAATTAGCCTCAGAGGTAAAATAAAATTACCCTCTTGAGTCTGATATTTTTTTGGAAAAACTCGAAAAATTCCATGCTTACCAATTGCCTCTCCGCAATCAGCCAAAATCTTCTCTGTGATATCCAAACTCGAATCCTGATTAACCCTAATCTCAGTTTTAAAATCTTTAATATACCAATCGGCAACACTTTCTTGCGCTAAAACTGGAGTCTGCCACAATAGAAAAACTCCTAAAGCCAATCCAATTTTTAAAATTATTTTATTTATCATTTGATTTTTATAGCGGTAACTTCAATTTCAACGCAACATCCCTCTTTTACTAAACCTGAAACACCAACAAGAGTGCTTACCGGACGACTCACCTTAAAAACCTCATCTCTAACACTAGACACAATGGATGAATCCTTTATGTTGGTGAGAAAAATTTGTGTCTTTACCACATTGTCCATAGTCATACCGCCCTCTTTAAGAATATTTGCTATTCGTGAAAAAACAATCTCTGTCTGAATTTTTGCATTATTTGGGGCAACAACATTACCCTCTGCATCTTGTGCTATTTGACCAGTAACAAAAAGAATCTCTGCATCGCCAAGAGGAATAAGCATGCCTTGGCTATATGATTTTTTAGGCACTCCCAATGACGACGGGTTAACTGACTTAATTTTATTATTCATATTTTTATTTTATTTACCTTAATAATAACACCAGATGTTCTAAAATTCAACCTATTTAATAAAAATAGCCCCAAGAATAGGGCTATTTACAAACTGTGGGGCGAGTAATTTAAAAGGAGCTTTTTGGGCTCCTTTTTGTTATAAATAGTGAAATCTTACTTTTAAGCTATAAAATCTATAGGGACTTCCTTCAAGCTGCTCAACTCTGAATACTATAAAATGCAAGTGATCCCTGTCTGTCCAGCCAGTTTTACCAACACGTGCGATTTGCTGTCCTTTCTTAACAGAGTCACCAACCTTCAATCCAGTTTGACAAAATGATTGAGTGGTCAAATGACAATATTGAGAAAATTCTCCATTGGCATGCTTAATAGTAATATAATTAAGTTGGTCTCTGAATTTTTCAGAGTCTCCCCAAGCAAAGTTCCCATCAATAGCCTCTATGATAACACCATCTTCAGCTGCCAATACCTCCGTACCATCTGATACTAAAAAATCTATCGCCCATTTATATGGACCAATATGCGATTGAGGGCTGGTGGCCGCATAATACGGACCGATAATATAGGTTTCATCTTCGGGAATACCAATAGCTAACTTCTTACCATCCTCCATAAAGTTACCGACTTGTGGCAGGGGAAAGTTATAGACACCCTTAGAATCCCCTTGATTCCAAATAGGGCTGTCTGCAATTTTTCTTAATTCTTCCATGTTTAATAATTTTCTTTTAAATGTACTTGAATTCATATTTATATAGAGTAATCGGACTTAACCGACACTAAATTGTCTTAGCGGAGAGCTTGGTATTATATTGAAAAGCTCATCCGCAATAAAGATGTTGATATTATAACTCTAGGGAAATAAAAAAGGAAGTCTGATGTTTAGACTTCCTTAAAATCTTATAGAGGTACGCAATTTTAATGATTAAGCAGAAAGGCATTTTCGTAATTTGCGAGGAAGACAATACCCTAATAAATAACCACCTAAAAACAAAATTGCCAAAGCAATAAAAAACATATTTGAACCCATTTTGATTTCTATGTTTGTTACCGCTCCAATAAGCATAAATGATAGAAAAACAAATACAGGTGATATTATGGCGCCCGTTTTATGTCTATCAATTTTTGTTAATTTTCTTCTTTTTTCTGTCAATGCTAAGTTCATGTCATTAATTTTTAAAGTAAAACAATCGGATTAATTACTAAACTCACCTAAAATTTAGATGAATTTAACAATTAACCCAATTTAACCTTATTTTTCAATGTTCTATAATAACACAAAAAGTATACCATAAGTATACTTTTTTGTCAATCTGCGGAGAGGGCGAGATTCGAACTCGCGGAAGACTTTCATCTTCGACAGTTTTCAAGACTGTTCCATTAAACCGCTCTGGCACCTCTCCAAACTCTCTTGACTACTTGTATAGGTTACCAGGTAACTAACTTCCATGTCAATATCTTATTGCCAAATCTAATAATTTCTAATATAATATAGACTTCTCTAATTAACCTACTTATTATATGGGAAAAATTATTTGTTTATACGGTTTGCCAGCTTGTGGCAAGACCACTCAAGCTGACAAACTAGTCAAAGAGTTTGGACTGGTTCAATTTGGAATGGGCGATCGATTACGAGCTGAAATTGAGTCTGGCTCAGACTTGGGCCAAAGAGTCAAAAGCGATGTTGCTCAAGGTCTTTTAATCAACGACCAATTAATGTCAGAAGTCATTAAGCACGTCGGAAAAGACATCAAAGAAAAAGGGATTATGTTTGATGGCTTTCCTCGATTGATCTCTCAAGCTAAGATGCTAGATGAAATTGCCGCCGAACTAAGCGTTACAGTCAATGCTTTTATTTACCTAAAAATATCACTCGAAGAAGCTCTCAGAAGAATTGAGGCCAGGTCACAAACCGGAAATCGAGCTGACGACAAAGACGCTTCAGCTATCAAAAATAGGATGGGAGTTTTTAATCAAGAATCAACCATCCTAATGGATTATTATCGCGCTCAGAATAAGCTGATAGAGATAGACGGGGAAATGAGCATTGAAGATGTTTATACTGAGATTAAAAAACATTTAGAAAAATAGTTTTAGACCAACAAAAAAACAGGAGTATTCCTGTTTTTTTGTTTTTTAATCTTTAGATTGAAAAAAATCGCAATGAGATGTAGGAGAAACATCACTCTGAGCTTCAGTACAAAAACCAACACCAGCATGCTCTTCAAAACTAGTACAGTTAAAGCATTGGGTGGCCTCAGAAGACCAATCGCTAACGAAGTTAGACTCAATTTCGTGTGACATATTATTTTATTTTAAAATTAAATATTATTCTATTAAAAAACCATCTTTATTATATGACAAATTATAACCAAAGGCTTTGGCAACATCTCTAACAGCGTAAAACTGCGCTTCAGACATCTTCAGAGAAGTACCGCTACCAAATTGATTCGTAGCATAAATTCTGACAGCCTCAGCGAAGGCCGGGTCTTTTAATTTCATCTCTTTAATAAAAGACTCAACGTGTCTAGTTTCAATTGAACCGATCTCTGACATAAAAAATCCATCATCTATTTTTTTACCTAACAAATGGTCACCTCGAACATAGGGCTTAATAATATTTGATATCTCTTTAATGGCCTCAGCCGATGGCTCTTCCAAAAAATAAATACTAATCGAGTCGTGTCTTTCTGATGGAGACGATTTAGTACCCGGTTCTCCAAATTTATAATTAGCTTTAATTTTGCCATCCAATATCATCTGATCTAAAGAATCAATTAATTCAGGGGTGACATTAACGTTAAAAGAACCTCGAGTGACGGTATCCTCATCATGACCGGGAAATATTCCCCGATACATCCAGTCACTCTTTTTATTATTAACCGGGACTCGAGAATTATTTAAATAATCATGCCAAATTTTTTCTTCAGAAGCAACTTTTGGATACTCTGCAATTCGATAATCATTATACAACTTATCAAAAAGAGCATGAACAAGATTCCTCTTAGACTCCGGCTTATCAATATTATTAAGTAAATCCTGAAAAAGACTGACTACGCCCTGACTCCTTCCTGAAGCAGCCCTCTCTACTAAAGCGTTAAGGGCCTTATTGTCATTCTTAAATTCAATCTTTTTGTCAGCAGAACTAATTCCCATCTCATTGCGAATCTCCTCAACTTTTGCCTCGCTACGAATCTCATCTTTCTTCTTTATAATTTCAAAATTATCTCGAGCTTCTTGTTCTTTTAGAAAATTAATAGCAGCCTGCTTTCTCTTTTTCTCTGACTCAGTCTTTTCCGGATCAATATATTCTGGAATAGTCCAAATAAAATCTAAGGTATCGGAATCTAGACCGTGATACTGGACTGGAATATTAATCTCCGCCTCCGGATCTGTTTCAGAATTAACAATAGCATTATCTTTTTCGGCCAATCCTTTTTCAATTCCTGAAACAAAAGATGGTGGCAAGTCCTTAATAATTTCTTCTTTAGATTCTCCGGCCTGAATACGTTTAACATATTCCTGCACCTTTTCTTCAGCTCCACTTAATTCTTTTTCGATGTTTTTCATAATAGTATTTATTCTATTAAAAAGTTCTGCCCATTAATATTTTTCGCCTCGTCCGAGGCTAAAAAAACTATTTTTTCAGCGATCTCTATTGGCTCCACTAATTTGCCATTAGTAGTTTGAGATAATCTTTCTTCTAACTCCTCCTTGGGGGCTGTGAGCCAGTATCCAGTGTTAGCAGCGCTCGGAGAAACAGAATTAGCCCGACCACCAAATGGGGCTAAAAGCTTTGAATATGACTGGGTAATATTGATAACCCCGGCCTTAGCTGCGCCATAGGAGATGGCATCAGCTTGACCAGAAATAGCATGCTGAGAAGCAATATTGATAATTATTCCACGGCCTTGTTTTTGAAAAACGAAAATCGCATATTTAGACATGTTCATAACAGAAACCAAGTTCTGTTTCAAGGATTTAATCCAGGTATTAGAATCTAAATTCCATTCATCACCGTCAATATAGCGACCAGCATTATTTACAAGAATATCAATTCTACCAAACATCTTAACAACTCTATCAACAACCTTTTTAGCGTTTTTCTCTTTAATTAAGTCAGCTTTAATAGCCAGAGCTTTTTGCCCCATCTTTTGAATCTTATTAATCACCTCTTGAGCCC